>CAMPJJ010000001.1 GCA_946886855.1 uncultured Roseateles sp.
TCGATCCCGCCCTTTCAGCGAGCCCGAGGTGTCAACGTGGGGCAGGACGGGTCACAACAATGAAAAAAGGCGCTCCGAAGAGCGCCTTTCTGCTTCGAGATCCGGAGATCAGAAGTTGTGGCGAACGCCCAGGGCGAACGAGCTCAGGTCGTCGCGCTTGTTCGCGGTGGAAGCATCCACGGCGGTGTAGAACGCGTACACCTTGGTGCGCTTGCTCAGGTTGTAGTTGTAGGCCACGGTGTATTGCTTGCCACCGTTGCGACCGTTGTTGAACGAGTAGGCGCCAGCCTTGGTGCCACCGACGTTCAGGTGGAATTCCGATTGGCCCAGCGTGTACATCACGGCAGCGCGGCCGATCCAACGCGAGTCCTTCGCGCCCGGCGATTGCGGCGTGCCCGACTCTTCGCGTTGGGCGTAGCCGCCGAAGGTGAAGGCGCCCAGCTCATACAGGCCGCGGATCGCGTACTGCTTGGCGCTGCCCTGCTTGCTGTAACCGGCGCCCAGGTGCATCGGGCCCTGGTCGTAGTTCAGCGCGACGTCGTAGCCGCGGGGGTCGACGCCCTCGCCGGCGTGCAGCGTGAACTCGCCGTTGAAGCCGCTGACGTTCGGGGTGAAGTAACCGACCTTGTTGGTCTGCGTGAAACCGGCACCGGAGTACAGCTTGTCTTCCGACGTGCCGGTGTCATGGTTGTGCATCGACACGTAGTCGGCGGTGGCGTAGTACGAGCCCGGGGTCCAGCGGCCCAGACGGATCGCGCCGAAGTCGCCGGCCAGCTGCACGCTGGCTTCACGGTTCCAGAACGCCGAGCTGGTCTGGCGGCCGTCGTCGGAATTCAGGCCATGTTCCAGGGCGAAGCTGGCCTTCAGGCCGCTGCCGAGGTCTTCCGTGCCCTTGAAACCCAGGCGGGAGTTGTTGTTGATCACCGAAGCGACGCGGTCGTTGTTGCCGGTCTTGATGCTTTCCACCGAGGTGTTGATGCGACCCCAGAGCGTGACGGAGCTCTGCGCGAACACGGGAGCGGAAAGAGCCGCGATGGCCGCAGCGAATGCAATCTTTTTCATACCCACCTTCATCCAGTTGGAGGTTTCAGCCGGTCTGGCTCAATGGCTTTACTGCAAGGTGTGCGGAGTATAGAAGTGCGTTGCACGCACCCATAACGCCCGACGCAAAATTGCAACAGTTCCCCGTTAGGGGTGAACCAGAGGGCTGGCGGGTGATAGCAGACGGGCCGTCAGCACCTGGCCCGCCAGGAGTCCGGCCAGCACGCCGATCTGCGCGAACGGGCCGAGCCGATGGGCATTCCAGAGGAACAGCGCGACCGCGCCGAGCAGCAGCAGGAACATCGCAGCCGCCGCCCAGGCGTGCGAGGACGCGATCTTCGGGTCGAACAGCGGCCTCGTGTGCGGGTCGTATCCGGGCGCTATGCGGGCACCGACGCCAGGTTCCCAATGCGCGGGCTCCCACCACAGCCGCAGCTTGTCACGCCAACGCGGCGTGCGCCGCGTCTTGGCCAGCAGCCTGGCGTAGACCTGGATGTTGGCGGTCCACGGGTTCCAGCTCTGCAGCGCATCGCGGGTTCCGTAGACACAGGGCTCGCGATCAAGCTCTTCCTGGAAGCTGCCGAACAGGCGGTCCCAAATGACGAGGATTCCGCCGTAATTGCGATCAAGATAGGGATCGTTGACGGCGTGATGCACGCGATGGTTGGAGGGAGAGCAGAACCACCGGTCGAACCAGCCGAGCTTGCCGATCTGCTGGGTGTGAACCCAGAACTGGTAGAGCAGGTCGATGAGCGCGACCACGGCATAGACCAGCGGCGGGAAGCCGAGGATCGCCATCGGCATGTAGAAGAGCCAGCCGACCAGCCAGCCGCTGCCGGTCTGGCGCAGGGCGGTGGAGAGGTTGTAGTCCTCGCTCTGATGGTGGACGGCGTGCGCGGCCCACAGCAGCGCGGTCGTGTGGCCGAGCCGGTGGTGCCAGTAATAGAGGAAGTCGTACAGCAGCAAGCCCAGCAGCCAGACCCACCAGGCGCCCGCATCGAGGCGGGTCAGCGCCGCCCGCTCGAAGACCCAGGTGTAGATGCCCAGCGTGAACAGCTTGGTCAGCACGCCCACCACCTGGCTGAGCATTCCCAGCGCGATGCTGCTCACCGCGTCGTTCAGGCGATAGGTGTTGCGCCCGCGGCGCAGGCCGATCCAGTATTCGAGCCCGATCAGGGCGAAGAACACCGGCGTTGCCAGCACGATGATCTGTGCGTCGGTCATGTGTCTCCTCGATGAGCGCTCGATGCGGCGCTTCTGTCGATCTCGTCGGCCGCCAGCCCTCTTGGGCGCCGGCGATCCCGCACTCAGGCCCGGGCGGTCGCCGTGGCGGCAGGGATGAAACCCGGCACGCCTGGATCATCCAGGGTCAGGCCTTGCAGATGCTGGTCGTCGTTCCATCCGACCAGGCTGAATCCTTGCGGCGAGTGCAGCAGCCGGTTGATGCTCGTGTTGCTCAGGACCCAGCTGCGCGGCGCCTGCAGATCGATGCGGGTCGCCGCGCGGTAGAGGCAATCCATCACACCGCCGTGCGCCACGATCGCGATCGTCTGCCCCGCATGGGCCGCGGCCAGCTCGGACACGACGGCGATGCAGCGGGCGTAGAGCGTGACCAGACTTTCCCCGCCGGGCGGCTCGAAGTCGGGATCGCGCCGCCGCCAACGCAGGGCGTCCTCGGGGAACCCGGACTCGATCTCGGTCCAGAGCTTGCCCTCATGGATGCCGAAGGCGCGCTCCCGCAGTCGCTCATCGAGGCGGACCGCCAGCCCGTGCGGTGCCGCCAGGTGCCGGGCCGTCACCGCCGCGCGGTCCAGGTCGCTCGCATAGATCGCGTCGATCGGCTGGTCGGCCAGTGCGGCGCCGAGCCGCTCGGCCTGCCGCTCGCCCAGCGCGTTCAGCGGCAGATTCAGATGGCCTTGGAGCCGGCCTTCGCGGTTCCAGGCGGTTTCGCCGTGGCGGATCGCCAGGATCAGGGTCGAGTCCACTCAGACGCCCCAGACCACATCCGTGTTGGCAGCCTGCGCGGCTCGCATCAGCTCAAGCAGCGGCCACAGCCGCTGGCGCAGGGTGACCTCGGGCTTGGGCGGCGGCTTGCGACCTTCGGCCTGGGCCTGCTCGACGGCGCGGTCCTGGGCTTGCTGTTCTTCCGCGATGGCGGCCTCGCCGTGGGCGATCAGCCCGGCCAGGTCGGACGCCTGGAAAATCCCCTGCGGCGCAGGTCCCCGGCCCAGCGCCTGCAGCGCCTGATCGCCATGGGCGGCCAACATGATGACGTCGGCCCCCGCCTTCGACTTGAATTTGTACAGCATGCGTGTCTCCCGGCCGGCGACGGCGGCCATCGACGCATTGTGCCGCTCTCGTGAAAGAGGCAGTGGAGAGGTCTCCCGACCCCGCCGGGATCAGCCGCCGCGAAGCAGGTGGACGGATGCGCGCGCGGCGCGCGGCGCGGCGGCGACCTGCTCACGCGCCAACTTGCCGGCCTCGGCCTGCACGGCGATCTGGGCCTGACGCTCCTCGAAGGCGCGCATCTCCAGCGCCGGCGCGCACAGGAATCCCTGGTATTCATGGCAGCCGCAACGCGCCAGGAAATCACGTTGCGCCTCGGTCTCGACACCCTCGGCGATGACCTTCAGGTTGAGCGCACGCCCCATCTGCACGATCGCGTTGACGATGCCGGCGTCGCTGGCGTCGCCCGGCAATCCGTGAACGAAGCTCCGGTCGATCTTGAGCCGCTGGATCGGGAAGCGTTTCAGATAGCCCAGGCTCGAATAGCCGGTGCCGAAGTCGTCGATGGACATCAGCACGCCCAGCTCCGACAGCGCTTCCATCCGGTGCAAGGCTTCCTCGGCGTCGCGCAGGAGCACGGACTCGGTGAGTTCAAGCTCCAGCAGCGACGGCGGCAGGTCATAGGCGCGCAAGGCCTGCGCCACCTGCTCGACGAACTGCGTCTGCTGGAACTGCAGCGCCGACACGTTGACCGCGACCGGCACGCGCAGCCCCTTCTGGAGCCAGGCCGCGGCCTGCGCCACCGCCTGCTCCAGCACCCACTGGCCGATCGAGACGATGAAGCCGCTCTCCTCCGCCACGGGGATGAACTCCGACGGCGGGACGTCGCCGCGCAGCGGATCGCGCCAGCGGATCAGCGCCTCCGCGCCGACGAGCTCGCCGGTCTCCAGCGAGACCTGCGGCTGGAAGTGCAGGCGGAATTCATGTTCCTGCAGCGCCTGGCGCATCGCGTGGTCCAGCCGCATGCGCGACAGCAGGTCCACATCCTTGCGCGGCTGGTGGAAACGGAACGCGCTGCGTCCGCTTTCCTTGACCCAGTGCATCGCACGCTCGGCGCTGGCCAGCAGTTCCTCGGCGCTGGCGCCGTCGCCGGGGAACAGCGCGATGCCGATGCTGCAGGTGACGGTGAAGCTCAGCGTGTCGAAACAGAACGGCCTCGACATCGCCTCCTGGACGCGCCGCGCCGCATGTTCCGCACCGCGGGCGTCGGCCTGGTGGACCAGCAGCGCGAATTCATCGCCGTCGAGCCGCGCGACGGTGTCGACCTCGCGCAGCGATTCCTTCAACCGCAGCGCAACTTCCTTCAGCACGCGGTCGCCGTACGAATGGCCCAGCGTGTCGTTGATCTGCTTGAAGCGGTCGAGGTCGACGTTGAGCAGCGCGAACGGCGTGGTCTCGCGACGGGCCATCGCCTGCGCGTAGTCGACGCGCTCCATCAGCGCGCGGCGGTTAGGCAGACCGGTGAGCATGTCGTTGTGCGACAGCTCCTCGATGCGCTGATGCGCGGCGAGCTTCTCACTGAGGTCGCGGAACGAATACACACGACCGATCGGCCGGCCCCGGCTCCACTGCGGCAGGGACACGCGCTCGAGGACGCGACCGTCGATCAGCTTGAGGTTGTCGCTGGTGTGCAGCAACGGCGATTCCTGGATCGCGCCGAGCCGCATCGCATAGGCGGCGCCGTCGACGACGCTGCGCCGCATCCAGGCCTGCACGGCGTCGTCGTTGCGGTCATTGAGCAGGTCTTCCGGGATGCCCCACAGCGACGCCAGCCGCTGGTTGAAACTGCGGATCCGTCCGGCCAGGTCCGTGACCAGGATGCCGTCCGCCGTCGATTCGAGCGTGGCCCGCAGCTCGGCGAGCAGCGTCTCACGCTCCTCGTCATGCTGGCGCTGCTGGGTCTGGTCGCGCATCGCGACCAGCCACAGGCCGTCGCCCTGAACCTGCGCGACATGGCTGATGCGCCGCGAGATCCACAGCATGCGCCCGTCGGCGTGGCGCATCATGGTGTCGGTGTGCAGGCTCTCGCGGCGGCCGATGGCGGCGTCCATCCAGAACAGCGCGTCCTCCGGCGTGGCGGCCAGCGATTCGACGCTGCTCCCGACCAGGTCCTTGGCCTGGAATCCCAGCAGCTGCTGCGATGCGTGGTTGACCGCGATCACCTGGTGCGTGCGCGCATCCACGAGCCAGACCGCTTCCTGCAGCCCATCGATCAGCGGCAGGAACGCAGGATTGACCGCCGCGGTGGACGCGGCGGAAGCTCGGGTCGTGAGGGTCACGCGGCCATCTCCCCGGGGGGCGAAGACAGCGGGCCGGCGGATTCGAAGAAGTAGGCGATGCGGCTGCGCGGGCTCAGGTAGTCCAGCGAGGCGCGCGGCAGCTGCTGCGGCTTGACGCTGCGACGGATGCCGAGGTCGGGCAGCTCTTCCAGGTTCAGCACCAGCGCTTCCTCGCGCGGCACCTTGGGATCGTGGACCATGACCCGGGGCTTGAGCGGACGCGACGAATTGACGGCCACGACCAGCGCGTAGCGGTCGTCGGTCAGCTGGACCGCGGAGCCCGGCGGATACACGCCCATCATCCGGATGAAGGCGTTGAGCATGGTCGCGTCGAAACGGCTGCGCCCCTGCGCGAACATCAGCGACAGGGCCTCGTGCGGCGTCATCGCCTTCGCGCTGAGCAGCGGATTGCACAACCCGTCGAAGCGGTTGACGAGCGCCACGATGCGGGCACCGATGCTCATGCGGTCGGCGTTCAGCCGCTGCGGGAAGCCGCTGCCGTCGGCGTGTTCATGATGCTGCGCGATGATCAACAGCGGGCCGGCGCCGACACCCATCTTCTGCCCCAGCACCACGCCTTTGGCGACGTGCTGCTGATAGGCGGCCACCTCGGCGGCGGTGAAGCTGTCGTCACGATGGCGGAAACGCGCCGTCAGATCCATCTTGCCGATGTCGTGCAGCAGCGCGCCCTGGCCCAGGTCCAGCATCTCGTCGCGGCCCAGGCCGAAGGCCCGGCCCAGCAGCATGGCGATCACGGCGACGTTCAGCGCGTGTGCCGTGCCGCGGTCGCCCGCGCCTTCATTGAGCAGGCGGATGTTGATGTCGCCTTCGACCAGCATCTTGTCCAGCAGCGCGCGGGACAGCGCGGAGGACCGGTCGCGGGCGTCGGTCGGCTCGCGCGGCACCAGGTCCATCAGATCCCGCAGGGCGGTGGCGGCCTCGGCGTACTGACGCTCGCACAGCAGCAGCGCGTCGCGTTGCTCGGCCAGCAGGCGGCGATGGCGTTCGCGCGCCTCGTCCTCGGCGCTGCGGTTCTCTTCGACGACCGCGGCGGCAGGCGTCGGCGCCGGCATCGGCGTCGCCTCCAGCGGCAGATCGCTCTTGCCCGGACTCCAGCGCACCTGCTTCAGCCCCAGGCGGCGCAGGATCAGCAGCTGCTCTTCCGAGCTCAGCTTGAAACTGCTGAGCGGAAATGGATGCGACATCCAGCCGAGGTCGAGATGAATGAACATCCCCACTTTCAGCTGGTTCACATCGATGAGCGGATCGGCCGATCTGTCCTTCATTCTTGTAGTTCCGCGTCCCGGTTCAGACGCCCTCGTCAGCAGCTTCGGCTGCGGAGGGGCGCAACTTAAATCAAAAGCGCGTCAACCGTACGGTGTCGCTCACGATCCTGGGGGGACCGTGCAACTTGTCACAGGTTTTTCCTGCGCCCCCCTATGATCCCTCGAACCTCGCATTCTCATAAAGATACAGGAGACTTTTCATGCACGCCTTCATCTGCGACGCGCAGCGCACCCCTTTCGGGCGTTACGGCGGCGCCTTGTCGTCGGTCCGCGCGGATGACCTCGGCGCGGTGCCGATCCAGGCCCTGATGTCGCGCCATCCGTCGCTGGACTGGGAAGCGCTCGACGACGTGTTCTACGGCTGCGCCAACCAGGCCGGCGAGGACAACCGCAATGTCGCGCGCATGTCCGCCCTGCTGGCCGGCCTGCCGATCGCCGTGCCCGGCGTGACGCTGAACCGGCTGTGCGGCTCCGGCATGGACGCCGTCGGCAGTGCCGCGCGGGCGATCCGCGCCGGCGAGGCGCAACTGATGATCGCCGGCGGCGTCGAGAGCATGAGCCGTGCGCCCTTCGTCATGCCCAAGGCGGAGTCCGCCTTCTCCCGCGCCCATGCGATCTATGACACCACCATCGGCTGGCGTTTCATCAATCCCAAGATGAAGGCGCAGTACGGCGTCGATGCGATGCCGGAGACGGCCGAAAACGTCGCGGTGGATTTCGGCATTCAGCGCGAGGCGCAGGACCGCATGGCACTGGCGAGTCAGACCAAGGCGCTGGCGGCGCAGCGCAGCGGCTTCTTCGACGCCGAGATCTGCGCGGTCACCGTTCCCCAGAAGAAGGGCGAGCCGGTGGTCGTGCGCCAAGACGAGCACCCGCGAGAGACCAGCCTGGAGGCGCTGAGCAAGCTCAAGGGCGTCGTCCGGCCGGACGGCAGTGTGACCGCCGGCAACGCGTCCGGCGTCAACGACGGCAGCTGCGCGCTGCTGATGGCGAGTGAAGCGGCCATCGCCCGGCACGGCCTGAGCCCACGGGCGCGCGTGCTCGGCATGGCGACGGCCGGCGTCGCGCCCCGCATCATGGGCATCGGCCCGGCGCCTGCGACCCGCAAGGTCCTGACGCAAGTCGGGCTGACGCTGGAACAGATGGACGTCATCGAGCTGAACGAAGCCTTCGCCGCTCAAGGACTGGCGGTCCTGCGCGATCTTGGTCTCGGCGACGATGACCCGCGCGTGAACCCCAACGGCGGTGCGATCGCGCTGGGACACCCGCTCGGCGCCAGCGGTGCGCGGTTGATCACCACCGCGATCAATCAGCTCCATCGCATCCAGGGTCGCTATGCGCTGTGCACCATGTGCATCGGCGTGGGCCAGGGCATCGCGGTCGTGGTCGAGCGCGTCTGACCGCCCGGGGATGCGGGTGCAGCCCGGTACCTTGTCCCCCGTTCGTGGTGGACCCCGGGCGACGCGATCGCCCGGGAGCGTTCCAGCAATCGCCCGGGTTGTCAGACCTCATTTTGGTGCAGCGCGGGAGCGCTGCAGGGCGGGGCCACTGCTGCGCGACCTATAGCCAAAAGTTGGGGATGACAGAGAAATCGTCATGGGCGCACGTAGGACCACGTAGGCGCCAATCGCACATCGCGTGTGATACTGACTCGGTTTGATGGCGCATACCGCTCATATATGTAGGGTATGCGGTGACAAGCATGATGTCTGACTATTGACCGCCTGCTTAGCGACCACCGACCGCGGTTTCGCGCACCTTTTTCCCGCTGAACGCCCATTCACGCCGCCTGCTCCAGGCGGTGGGGCGTTCTGCGCAGAAAATGCACCAAATTGATGCACTTGCGTGCGATTTGCGGATAAAACATTTGCCCTGGCAAACATTCTTCACAGGGTTGTCCCTATAGTCTTGGACATCACCTGCTTACGCCCAGCAGATTTGGGCGTCAAACGCACGTCCTCCCTCCCCGCCATGTCCGCTGCACGAGCCTTTGATGATGAACTGACCGCGATTCAAGCGGTCGTCCCCGCCCCTGACGCTGAAGTCCGTACCGGTCCGCTGAAGCGCGACCTGGTGGCAGGCCTGGAAAAGGGTCTGGCCGTGATCGAGGCCTTCGATCAGGAACGCCCCAGACTGACCATCAGCGAGGTTGCCGGCCGCACCGGCCTGACCCGCGCGGCGGCCCGCCGCTACCTGCTGACGCTGACCCACCTGGGCTTCGTCTCGCAGGATCGCAAGATGTTCGCGCTGACCCCGAAGGTGCTGCGCCTGGGCCAGAGCTACATGCACTCCGCCCGCCTGCCGCGCATCATCGAACCCGAGCTGCACAAGCTGGCGTACGCGATGAAGGAAGCCTCGTCGGCCGGCGTCCTGGACGGCAACGACGTGATCTGCATCTCGGCCACGAGCGCAGGTCGCGTGGTCTCTCCGACGCTGCAGCCGGGCACCCGCGTGCCGGCCTACTGCACCGGCAACGGCCGCGTGCTGCTGGCGGCGCAGCCGCAGGCGGAGGTCGACGCCTTCATCGCCCGTCAGGAACTGACCGCGCTGACCCCGCACACGATCACGCATCCGGAGCGCCTGCGCATCGAGATCGCCCGCGCCCGCGCGCAGGGCTACGCGCTGATCGACCAGGAGCTGGAACAAGGCCTGCGTTCGGTGGCCGTGCCGCTGAAGAACTACAAGGGCGACACCGTCGCCGCGATGGCGATCAGCGTTCACGCGACCCGCATGAGCATGGAGCAGATGGTCGAGCACTGCCTGCCGCCGCTGCTGCAGGCGCAAGCCCACCTGCGCATGCTGCTCTGAGGCTGAGAGTTCAGAAGCGCCACTGAGAAAGCGACCCGAGGGTCGCTTTTTTCATGGGCACGGCACCCATGGTGCGCACGGTGCGCACGGTGCGCACGGTGCGTCGAGCCGGCGGGAGCCGGGGGCCCCGGGCCGATTTTGGGACTTATGAGGCCCGGGGCCCCCGGCTTCCGCCGGCTGTGCTCGGTCCATCCCAACTGCGGTGCTGCAACAGCGGGCTGACGCGGTAGCGCTCGCTGCGGTACGCGCCGAACAGGCCCTCCAGCGTGTCCACGACGACCGTTGCCCCGAGCAGCGCGAGCCATTCGAAGGGTCCCGCCGGGTAGTTGACGCCCAGCTTCATGGCCGTGTCCGCGCCGGCCTCGTCGCAGACGCCCTGCCACACCGCGTCGGCGCCTTCGTTGACCAGCATGGCGATCGTCCGCGCGACGGCAAGACCCGGCACGTCGCGCAGAACCAGCGGTTCCCAGCCGAGGCGACGCAGCAGCGCTGCGGCGAGTGCCTGCGATGCGGCGTCGACGCGCGGGGCGAATGCAATGGCCAGACCGTCGATGCGATCCGGCGCCAGCGGCCAGTCGATCACCGCCAGACCGGGCTGGCTGCGCTCGTGCGCCAGCTGCGCGGCGCAGCGGCCGCGCGTGAAGTGCAACTGAAGTCCTTCGATGGCGACGCCGGTCCAGTCGGCGGCTGTGTCCTGTTCGAACGCGATGCCTCGCGTCGTCATCCAGTGGCCCAGGCGCTCCACCAACGCGCCCTGTCCCGCCAGCGTGACCGCACCGACGTCGGTGTCGGTCTCGGCTTCAGCCGCCGACGTCGGCGATGGCGTCGTGGTCGAGGTCGGCACCCCGTCATAGAAGCCCTTGCCGGACTTGCGTCCCAGCCGACCGCCGTCGACCAAGGCCTTCTGCACCAGCGACGGCTGATAGCGCTTGTCGCCGTAGTTGGCCTCGAACACCGACTGCGTCACCAGGTAGTTGGTGTCGTGCCCGATCAGGTCCATCAGTTCGCAAGGCCCCATGCGGAAGCCGGCGCCGCGCAACGCGCGATCCAGCTGCGCGGGTGAGCCGGCCTGTTCCTGCAACAGCGCGAGCGTCTCGGCGTAATACGGCCGCGCGATGCGGTTCACGATGAAGCCTGGCGTCGACTTCGCATGCACGGGCGTCTTGCCCCAGCGCCGCGACAGCTGCTCGATCGCCTCGGCGGCGGACGGATCCGTCTCCGCGCCCCAGACGACCTCCACCAGCTTCATCAGCGGCACCGGATTGAAGAAGTGCATGCCGACCAGACGGCGCGGCGTCGTCATCCCGTTCGCCAGCGCGGTGATGCTGATCGACGAGGTGTTGGACGCGATCAGCGCGTCGGGCGGCAGGAGCGCGTCGAGCTCGCGCAGCAGCGCCTGCTTGGGTTCGAGCTTCTCGACGATCACCTCGATCACGAGGGCTGCCTCCTTCAACTCCGCGGTCGCTGCGGCCGGCGAGAGCCGGCCCATCACCGCCTCGCGCTCCGCCGCCTCCATGCGGCCCTTGGTCACGAGCCCGTCGAGCGCCTTGCCGATCTGCGCGATCGCCGCGACGGCGGCGCCCTCGCGCAGGTCCATCAGCTGGACCGGATGGCCGGCCTGCGCCGCCACCTGCGCGATGCCCGCGCCCATCACGCCCGCGCCGATCACCGCCACCGGCGCCTGCGCGGCCGGTGCGGTTGCAACGCGCCAGGATCCCGTCGATCCAGTCGATCCAGTCGATTCCGTCATTGCTGTCTCCGTTTTCTTCGCGTTCCGGTGCTCGTGCCGGTGCTGATCAATCAGGGCGAGGCACCCAGGTCGCGGGCCGCTTGCCGAGGAAGGCGGCGAAACCCTCCTTGGCCTCGGCGCCCATGCGCACGCGGGCGATGGTCTGCGCGGTGAGCTCGCGGACCTGATCGGTCACGGGACCGACCTCGAGTTGCGCGAACAGCGTCTTGATCTCCGCCTGCGCCAGCGGAGCGTTCATCAACAGCTCGCCGATCCAGCGTTCGACGGCACCGTCGAGGCCGCCGGCCGCGTCGCTCTCGACCACCTCATGCAGCATGCCGATCCGCAGCGCCTCGGCGGCGGGAATGCGACTGGCCGTCAGCGCAAGCCGACGCGCCTCGCGCGGGCCGACCGCGTTGATCACGTAGGGGCCGATCACCGACGGCAGGATGCCGAACCGGGCCTCGCTGACGGCGAACTGCGCGCCGGCCGCCGCGACGGCGATGTCGCAGGCCAGCGTCAGCCCGACGCCGCCCCCCAGCGCCACACCGTGGACCTTCGCGATCGTCGGTTTCGGACAGCGAGCGATGCGGTCGAGCATGCCGGCGAACCGGCGTGCGTCCTCGACGTTCCAGTCCTGCGTCGCTTCGGACGCGCGCTTCATCCACTGGAGATCGGCGCCGGCGCTGAACGCCTTGCCGGCCCCTTCCAGCACGACGGCCCGCACGGCCGGGTCCTGGCCGAGGCGCTCGAAGGCGGCGTCGAGGTCCGCGATCATCGCTTCGTCGAAGGCGTTGAACACCGCGGGCCGGTTCATCGTCACGCGGGCCACGCCGCGAGCGTCGGTCGATATCTGCAGGGTCTCCACGATGCAGTCTCCGTTGTGATCGACGGAGTATCGCAGCCCGACCGGTCGGTCGAAAAAGAAACGCGGGGGATGGCCGCCAGCCCCGCAGGCTCAGTCCCGCCAGACTTCCTCGACCAGCTCCCGCACCGCGGTCAACGCATGGTCCTCGGGGCCTTCCTTCTGCAACCAGCACAGCCAGGTCTCGTCCTGCCAGTGCGGCCAGATGCGCAGTTCGCCAGCCTCGGCGGCGGCCTGGGCCTGGTCGAGCCGGAGAATCGCCGCCCCGAGCCCGCTCGCGACCATGCCGCGCACGGCGGACTCGGTCTCGGCCATCAGGCTGTGCGGCGGCTCGCGGCCGGCGCTCTGGAACAGCCGTTCCGCCGCGGCGCGCAGACCGCAGACCACCGGCGTGCCGATCCAGGGCAGCGACAACAGCGCCTCCCTCGACACCGGCCACGCGCGATCGGCGAATCGGCGCGGCACCGCGATCGCGAGCTCCATCCGCCGCAGGCGATTGACGACCAGCCCTTCCGCAGTCTCGTTGTCATGAAGCACGTAGGCGCAATCGACCTCGCCCTGGCGCAGCGCCTGCACGCTCTGCAGCGACAAGCGCTGCATCAGTTGAAGGCCGATGCCGGGATGCCGCTCCGCCAGCTTGACCAGCACGTCGCCCAGCCGCAGCGAGATCGGATCGCTGACCGTGCCCATGCGCAGCACGCCCTGCACGTCGCCGCGGATCTGCGCGGCGGCGTGCCGCAGGCGCTGCGCGGCCTCCAGCGTGCGGCGGGCCTCTTCGGCGAGTTTCTCCCCGGCCGACGTCAAGGTCATGCCGCGCGAGCTGCGCTCGAACAGCTGCACGCCGAGCTCCTCCTCCAGCGCCTTGATCTGCGCGCTCACGGCGGGCACGGACGTGAACACCTTCTCCGCGGCGCGGGTCAGGTTCCGTTCGGCCACGACGGCCAGAAAACTCTTCAGCTGGTACAGCTCCATGGGTCCGGATTCTGACAAGCCGCTGCGGGACCGTTGTTCACATTCTCGGAACGCGCGTTCCAAAGATGCGCATGGACCGCGTGCGAGGCGGCGCCCAGACTTCCGTTCCATCGAAGTCTTGCGAAAGCGAAGGGCGCCATGAGCCTCTCCAACCCCTATGCCGCCACCGTCGCGATGCTGTTCGCGGCCGTCTCGTGGGGCAGCCTGTTCCTCGTCGGCAAGCCGGTGCTGAGCCGACTCGACCCGATCTGGTTCACGGCGGTGCGTTACCTGCTGGCGGGCGTCGGCATGACCCTGCTCGTGGTCGTCTTCGGCGAGCGCCCCTGGGCCAAGCTGCGCGCGCATTGGGGCACGCTGACGCGCTACGGCGTGCTGGGTTACGGCTTCTTCGGCATCCTGGTGCTGGAAGGGCTGAAGCTCTCGTTGCCTTCGCACGGCGCCGTGCTGATGGCGACGATGCCCATGACGACGATCCTGCTGCGCTGGCTGCTCGACGGCCAACGCCCGGGGATCGCCGTGGCCGGCGCGGCCGGGCTGGCGCTGAGCGGCGTCATCCTCGTCTCCGGCGTCCTCGGGCGCAGCGACGGACCGCCGCACCTGCTGCTGGGCGATGCGCTGACCCTGCTGGGCACGGTCGGCTGGGTGCTCTACACACGGGGCGCGGCGAAGGTGCCGGCGCTCAGCCCGCTCGAATACACCGGCCTGACCGCCATCGCGGCGCTGCCGTGGCAGGTGGCCTTCGCGCTGGTCGCGACGGCCGGCGGATGGGTAGACGCCCCCGCCTGGCAGGACGTGACGGCCGTCGCGCCGCATCTGATCTACATCGCGGCCGTGCCCACGGTGGCCGCGGTCGTGGCCTTCAACTTCGGCGTGCGGCAACTGGGCGCCTCGCGCGGGACGCTGTTCCTGAACGGCGTTCCGGTGTCGGCGCTGCTGATGAGCGTCGCGCTGGGCCAGCATCCGGCGGCGCAGGAGTGGATCGGCGCGGCCCTCGTCATCGCCGCCCTCACGCTGAGCACGCGGTCGCCGACCTCGACGTCCACGGCGCGGATCGACGGCGGCGCCGGGGCGGGAAGCGGCGGCACCGGTCAAGCGGAGGTCAAGGCCGGGGCGATGGCGGGTGCCGGCGGGCGCTGCCCAGCCACTTGATGCGGCGCCCGGCAAGCTGGAAAGTCCCGGTGCGACAGCCGCCACAGACGGCCTCATGCCTTTTGTCATGGGCCTGTCTTCTGGCATAGGCTGGCAGCCTCGTCGGGCCCCGGCCCGCGCTCATGAGCTGCTTGCGATGAAGAATGCCCTCCGCCTCACCACCCTCGCCCTGCTGATGCAGCTGGCCGGCTTCGCCATGGCGGCACCGCCGCAGTCGGGCCTGGAACTCAAGGGCTACGACAAATCGGTCCGGCCGCAGGATGACCTCTTCCGCGCCGCCAACGGCCACTGGCTCTCGACCACCGAGATCCCCGCGGACAAGTCCTCCTACGGCGCCTTCCACCAGCTGGCGGACCTCTCCGACAAGCGGGCCCGCGCCATCATCGAGGACCTCTCGAAGAAGAAGGCCAAGGCCGGCACCGTCGAGCAGAAGATCGGCGACTACTACGCCGCCTACATGAACACCGCGGCGATCGACAAGGCCGGCCTCGCGCCGATCAAGCCGCTGCTGGACAGCATCGCCGCGATCCAGACGCGCGAGCAGCTCGCCACCTGGCTGGGTGCGCAGACCGGCGTCGTCGACCTGCCGGTGCCGCTGGGCATCGAGGCCGACTACCAGGACCCCACCATCAACCGCCTGCAGACCTGGCAGGGCGGCCTGGGCCTGCCGGACCGCGACTACTACCTGAAGAAGGAC
Source organism: uncultured Roseateles sp. (assembly GCA_946886855.1). Next base: position 15,113 of record CAMPJJ010000001.1, read on the forward strand.
GACGAGCGTCTGGGCAAGGCGCGCGGCGCCTATGTCGACTACCTGCAGACGCTGGCGAAGACCGCCGGCATCGCCGATCCGGCGGGCAGCGCGCAGCGCGTGCTGGCGATCGAGGAGCGCCTGGCGCAAGTGCAGTGGGACAAGGTCGAGCTGCGCGATCCGCAGAAGACCTACAACCCGATGACGCCGGCCGAACTGGCGCAGAAGGCGCCGGGCTTCGACTGGAACGCCTTCTTCACCGCCGCCTCGCTGCCGGGCCTGGACAAGCTGTCCGCCTCGCAGCCGAGCTACCTGACCGGCGCCGCGAAGATCCTCGGCGAGGCCTCGCTGGACGACCTCAAGCTCTACCTGACCTTGCGCACCATCGACGCCAACGCCACGACGCTGCCCAAGGTCTACCGCGACGCGCACTTCGCCTTCCACGGCGCGGCCCTGACCGGCGCGAAGAGCCAGCAGCCGCGCTGGCAGCAGGCCGTGGGCAACGTCAACGGCGCGCTGGGCGAGGCCGTCGGCGAGGTCTACGTCAAGCGCCACTTCCCGGCCGCCGACAAGGCGCGCATGGTGCAGCTGGTCAACAACCTGCTGGCCTCCTACAAGGAGTCCATCGACAAGCTGAGCTGGATGACGCCGGCGACCAAGGCGCAGGCGCAGGACAAGCTGTCGAAGTACATGGTGAAGATCGGCTACCCCGACGTCTGGCGCGACTACGGCGCGCTGGAAGTGAAGGCGGGCGATCCGGTGGGCAACAACCTGCGCGCCTCGGTGTTCGAGTGGAAGCGCCAGGCCGCCAAGGCCAGCAAGCCGGTGGACCGCCGCGAATGGCTGATGACGCCGCAGACGGTCAACGCGTACTACAACCCGACGCTCAACGAGATCGTCTTCCCGGCCGCGATCCTGCAGCCGCCCTTCTACAACACGAAGGCGGACGACGCGGTGAACTACGGCGCCATCGGCGCGGTGATCGGGCATGAGATCAGCCACGGCTTCGACGACCAGGGCAGCCAGTTCGACGGCGACGGCAAGCTGCGCAACTGGTGGACCGACGATGACCGCAAGGCCTTCGACGCCATCGGCAGCAAGCTGGTCGCCCAGTACGAGGGCTATGAGCCCATCGCCGGCAAGCATCTGAACGGCAAGCTGACGCTGGGCGAGAACATCGCCGACCTGTCCGGCCTGCAGATCGCCTACAAGGCGTATCTGCGCTCGCTGGGCGGCAAGCCGGCGCCGGTGATCGACGGCTACACCGGCGAGCAGCGTTTCTTCATGGGCTGGTCGCAGGCCTGGCGCGAGAAGGCGCGCGACGAGCGCAAGCTGCAGCTGTTGACCATTGATCCGCACTCGCCGCCGGAGTTCCGCGCCAACGGTGCCGCCGTCAACCACGACGGCTTCCATGAAGCGTTCAAGACCAAGCCGGGCGACAAGATGTTCAAGCCCAGCGACGACCGCATCCGGATCTGGTAAGACCTGACCCCAGAACGAACGGCCGGCACTGCGAAGTCCCGGCCGTTTTCCATTGCAGTCCTCGCTCGCAGAACCGTGAAAAGACGGCAGTGGTGGGGGACGGTGATGCGTGGGGTTTTGGCGCTTGACGCCAAGGCCCCATGCATCGGCGGCCAACGCCCGGGCCTGAGCAGGACGTGCCGACTCAGTGCGTCAGCCCTTCCCGATCCAGCGCCCGGCTGGCACCGAGCAGCGGCGCCTGATCCGCCTCGTGGACGACGAAGGTCGGGATGGCGCGCAGGTAGGAGGTCAACCGGCCGCAGGTTTCGAAGCGTGCCCGGAAGGGGCTGCGGTCGAACCACTCGCCGAGGCGGGGCACGATGCCGCCGCCGATGTAGAGCCCGCCGCGCGTGCCGAGCGTGAGTGCGACGTGGCCGGCGATGTCGCCGAGCAGCGCGCAGAACAGGCTCACCACCTCGCTGCTGAACGGCTCACCCGCGAGCGCCGCGGCGGTGATCGCCGGTGCGCTGCGGCCTTCGCCGGGCTCGAGCTTCAGTCCGCGGAGTTCGGCGAGCGCCGTGTACAGGTTCTCGAGCCCGGGGCCGGACACCGCGCGTTCCGCGGACACATGCCCGAAGCGGCGGTGCAGCAGGTCGAGCACGGCGCGCTCCTCGGGCTCGTAGGACGAGAGCGTCGCATGCCCGCCCTCCCCGCCGACGGCGACCATGGAGGTGCCGTCCTCGGACGGCAGCAAGCCCGACACGCCCAATCCCGTTCCCGGCCCGACCAGTCCGCGCGCCGCGCCGGCGACGGCCTCGCCGCCGCCGACCTTGCGCGTCGACTGCGGTCCGATCGTCGGGAGCGCCAGCGCGAGCGCCGTGAAGTCGTTGATCACCAGCAGCCGCTCGGCGCCCAGCGCCGACTGCAGCGCGCGCGTGGAGAAGCTCCAGTGGTGGTTGGTCATCCGGACGTGGTCGCCGGTGACCGCCGTCGCGATGCCGATCGCGCAGCTGCGCGGCGTGCGCAAGCCCTCGCGATGCAGGTGATAGAAGATCGCATCCGCGAGCGTGTCGAAATCCTGGCAGACATACCGCGCCACGTGCTCCAGCGGATCGGCCGCGCCGCCCTGACTGGCGAAACGCACGTGCGTCGCGCCCACGTCCGCCAGCAAGCGCGCCGGCGCCGTCTTTGCGCCTTGTCTCATGCCTTGTCTTCCTTCACCGATGCTCCATGACTTCGCCGGGCAAGTCCGTCGCCTGCCCGCAAAAGCCTCGGATGCTGCCACAGCCCGCCGGCGGATCCCGACGGCGGACGGTGTCGCGGCCGGTGTTCAGCGCGTCACGCTGAACGCCCCTTCAACGACCGGCCTTGAACGCTGCGATCGCGTCGCGGTACCAGTGCGCGCTGTCCTTGGCCAGCCGTTCCTGCGACGCATAGTCGACGTGGAACAGGCCGAAGCGCTTGAGGTAGCCCGAGTTCCACTCGAAGTTGTCCAGCAGGCTCCAGTAGAAATAGCCGCGCACGTCGGCGCCCAGGGCCACCGCCTGGGCCAGGGCTTCCAGGTGGCCGCGCAGGTAGGCGATGCGCGCCGCGTCGGGCACGCGGCCGTCGACGATGCTGTCCGCGTTGGCCATGCCGTTCTCGGTGATGACGATGGGCGGCGGCGTGTACTCGCGGGTGATGCGCAGCAGGTGCTGGGTCAGCGCCTGCGGATAGATCTCCCAGCCCATGTCGGTGAAGCCGAGTTCTCCCGGCGGCGTCACGAACTGCTGCTGGCCGTTGAGCACGCTGCGCGTGTAGAAGTTGATGCCGAGGAAGTCCAGCGGCTGCTGGATCAACGCCAGGTCGCCGTCCTGGAGCTGCGGCGCGTCGGCGCCAAGGTGCTCGACGATGTCGGCCGGGTACTGGCCGCGGAACACCGGGTCCATGTACCAGCGCACGTTGGTGCCGTCGTCGATGCGCGCGGCGCGGCGGTCGTCCTCGCTGAGCGGGTCGGCCGGGAAGGACGGCGTGTGGTTCAGCACGATGCCGAGCTGCGCCTTCGAGCCGACCGCCCGCATCGCCTGGATCGCCGCCCCGTGCATCATCAGCAGGTGGTGCGAGACCTGGTAGGCCTCGGCGCGGTTCGTGTGGCCGGGCGCGAACTGCGCGGTCTCGTAACCCAGCGTCGCCGAGCACCACGGCTCGTTCAGCGTCGCGATCGTCGACAGCCGGTCACCGAAGCGGCGGGCGATCTCGGCGGCGTAGTCGGCGAACAGCGGCACCACGTCGCGCGACAGCAGCCCGCCGATCGACTCGTCCAGCGCCTGAGGCAGGTCCCAGTGGTACAGCGTCGCGTTGGGCTTGATGCCGGCGGCGAGCAGCTCGTCGATCAACCGGTCGTAGAAGTCGAAGCCGGCTTCGTTCCACGCGCCTCGGCCCAGCGGCTGCACGCGGGGCCACGAGAACGAGAAGCGGTAGGCGTCCAGCCCCAGCCACTTCATCAGCTTCACGTCTTCGGGATAGCGGCGGTAGTGGTCGCAGGCCACGTCGATGTTGGACGCGTCCTTGATGCGGCCGGCCTGGGCGCAGAAGCGGTCCCAGATCGACTCGCCCTTGCCGTCCTCCCGGGCCGCGCCCTCGATCTGCGCGGCGCTGGTGGCGGAGCCCCATTGGAAGTCCGCGGGCAACGACTGGATCAGCGATTGGAAGGTGGCGGTGTCGGCAGCGGGGTTGGCGTCGTTCGCGTGCATGGTGGTGGCAGTCGTGGTCGTAGGGATCGAAAGATTCGAAGGGGTCGGGGGCATCGCGCCGGCGGCGGATGTCGCAGGAGAGTTCGCTGAAGCGGTCGTGGCCATGGCGTTTCCGGCGTCGGTTCGGTCAGCCGCGCACGGCGCCCGAGGTGAGCCCGGCGACCAGCCGCCGGGCGCTGAAGAAGTAGGCCACCAGCAAGGGCAGCATCGCGATGGCGCTGCCGATCATCAGCGCGCCCCATTCGGTGTTGTTGGGCGCCTGCATCGAACGCAGCGCCAGCGGCAGCGTGTAGTTCTCGGCCGAGCGCATCACCACCAGCGGGGCGACGAAGTTGTTCCAACTCGCGATGAAGGTGATCAGGCCCAGCGTGCCCAGCGCCGGCATCAGCAGCGGCAGCACGATGCTCCAGAAGATGCGCAGTTCGCCGCAGCCGTCGATGCGCGCGGCGTCGATCAGGTCGGGCGGGATGGCCGAGCCGATGTACTGCCGCATCAGGAAGATGCCCAACGCGCTCGCGGCCGCCGGCACGTAGAGCGCGCGCGGCTCGTCGATCCAGCCCAGCGCGTCCATCACCATGAAGCTCGGGATCATGTGCAGGAAGGCCGGCAGCATCATGGAGCCGAGCACGATCGCGAAGAGCGTGCCCTTGAAGCGGAACTCGTAGATCGCGAACGCGTATCCCGCGAGCGAGCACAGCAGCAGGTTCAGCACCGTCGTCATGCTCGCCACGTAGAGGCTCATGCCGAGGTTGCGCCAGAACGGCAGGCGCTCCTCGAGCAGCCTCAGGTTCGACGGCGCGGCGTCGCCGAACCACAGCGGCGGCGGCGTGTCGAAGATCTCGCTGCGCCCGTGCGTCGCGAAGACGAAGGTGAAGTACAGCGGCGCCACGAGCAGCACCGCGCCCGTCCCCACGATCAGCCACGCCGGCCAGTTCCGTTCAGCGCGTGCCACGGCGGCTCCTCGGGTCGCGGCCGAACAGCCGGGCGTTGACCCAGGTCAGCGCGGCGATCAGCACGAACATCAGCCACGACATCGCCGACGCGGTCCCGAAGTCGCCGTCCGAGAACGCCGTCCGGTACATGAAGATCGCCGTCGTCATCACCGAGGAGGCGACGCCCTTCTCGCCGTCGACGAGGATGAACGGTTCCTCGAACAGCTGCAGGTTGCCGATGATCGTCAGCGTCACCGCGAAGAACATCATCGGCTTGAGCAGCGGCAGCGTGACGTGCCGGAACTGCTGCCACTCGGTGGCGCCGTCCAGCGTCGCGGCTTCGTAGAGGTCCTTGTCGATGACCTGCAGGCCGGACAGGTAGAGCACGAGGTTCCAGCCCAGATAGCGCCAGAACACGACGAAGGCGACGGCGGGTCGCGTGACGTCGGCGTCGCCGAGCCAGTCGATGCCGCCGTCCTTCAAGGCGGCCAGCGACGCGAGCGGGCTGCCGATGAACGGGATGCGGGTGAGCTCCGCCAGCGCCGCGTTGATCAGGCCGTAGTCCTTGGAATACAGCGTCGTGAAGATCAGCGCGATGGCGACGCTGGAGGTGATGTACGGCACGAAGTAGGCGCCGACGATCAGGTTGCGGCCGCGTTTGAAGCGCCGGTGGATGAAGAAGGCCAGCGGCAGGGCCACCAGGTGCTGCGGCACGCCGGCCACCAGCGCGAACCAGGCGGTGTTGTAGAGCGCGTCCCAGAACCACGGGTCGGTGAGCGCATAGCCGTAGTTCTCCAGTCCGACCCAGTGCATCGTGTGCAGGCCCTCGGCCGGGTTCCACTGCTGCAGCGAGAGGTAGATCGAGAAGGCCAGCGGAAACAGGCTGAACACCAGGAACAGCACGAAGAACGGCGCGATGAACAGGTAGGGCGCGAGACGGCGCGAGCGCAGCGCCGGCAAGCGGAGCGACGGCCAGCGCGTTGCGTTGAGCGGGGGGACCCGGCGCGCGGACATGGGCAGTCCTCAGCGGCGGCGCGCGCGGCGCTCGATGAGATGACGCGCGTCGGCCAGCGCTTCCGGGATGACCTTGCCCTTGGCGATCACGCGCTCGAACTCGTCGCGGATCACCGTCGTGGCCAGCGCGTCGAAGCGGTTCACCGGGATCGCGGGGATGTGCGCCGCGGTCTCGCGCCACAGCTGACGCGCGCGCTGGCCGCCGAGGAAGGCGATCGGCTCGTCCATCACCGGATCGCGCAGCACGGCGCGCATCGCAGGGAAGCTGTCGAGCACCTGGAGCGAGGCCAGCTGCACCTGCGCGTCGGCCGTCATCAGACGGATGAAGTCCCAGGCGGCGGTCTTGTTGGCGGCCTTCTTCGGGATCGCGTAGAACGATCCCCCATAGGCGGCCTGCACGCCGCCGGGGAGCGGCGCCGAGCGCCACAGCCCCGCCGTCTGCGGCGCGATCCAGTTGCGCAGCTGGCCCACGAGCCAGGCGCCCATCATCTGCGTCGCGATGCGGCCCTGCTTGAAGCCGGCCGCCCAGTCGTTGGTCCAGGCGATCGCGCGCGCGTCCAGGCCGGCGCGGCGCGCGGCGCGGCCAAGTTCGAAGGCATGGCGGAAGCGCGCCGATTCGACGAGCACGCGGCCTTCCGCATCGAAATAGAGGCCCTCGCCGTCCTGCAGCCCCTGGCGCAGCGCGATGTCGCGCAGGTCGGCGGCGTCGGCCATCAGGTAGGCGCCGGTGGTCTTGCGGATGCGCTCGCCGGCGGCGAGGTAGGAGGCCCAGTCGCGGGTGATCTCCGCTTCGCCCACGCCGGCCTTGTCGAGCAGGTCCTTGCGGTAGATCAGCGTGCCCGGTCCGATGTCGGCGGGGATCGCGACCTGCGCGCCGTCCGGGCCCACGCCCTGCGCCATCGCGAAGCGGACATACTCGTCGGCGTGCGTGGCCGCGTTGAACGGGGCCTGGTTCAGGTCGACGAAACCGCCCGAGCCGGCGAACTTGCCGATGTAGCGCAGATCGATCGCCATCACGTCAGGCAGGCCGGAGCCTGTCGCCAACGCCGTCGTCATCGACAGGTGGTGATCCGCGTATTGCATCGAGAGCAACTTGAGCTCGACGTCCGGATGCAGCGCGCGCCAGCGGGGCGCGGCCGCGATCGCGGCACGGTCGAGGTCGGGGAAGGTGGCGACGCGCAGCACCGACGTCGGTGCGCGCGTCGGCCCCCCCTGGGCCGCCGCGGGGAAAGTCGCAGGAAGGGCGGCGGCCACCCCGGCCGCCAGCAGCGCGCGCGCCGCCGATCGCCGGGTCAGGGGGAAGTCGGGCACAGCGCTCAGAAGTTGTAGCCCGCGTTCACGCCGAAGGTCCGCGGCGCCGCGTACTGCGCGGTCCAGACCGGGTTGGCGAAGCTGACCGAGCTGCCGGCGCTGGTCTTGATCTTCTCGTCCGAGACGTTGCGCACGAAGCCGTCGACGTACCAGTTCTTCTTCGACGTGTAGCGCACGCTGATGTCCGCCGTCGAGTACGCCTTCTGACGATCGCCGTCGCCGAGGTTGAAGACCGAGAGCCAGTTGGCCGACTGGTAGTGGTAGCTGATGCGCGGCGCGACCTGGTCGCCGTTGGCGAGCGGGAAGACGTGCTCGTACATCAGCTGGATCGCCACCTTGGGCGCATGCGGCAGCTCGTTGCCGGTGACGTTCAGGCAGGTGCCGCCCAGCGTCGCGTCGAAGCAGGTCGGCAGCTGGTAGTCGTTGGACGCCGCCACCAGCGCGCCGAGCTTGGTCTTGGTGTACGAGGCCGACAGCATCAGCTTGTCGTCGTTGGTGATCATCCAGGCCGTCTCGACCTCGAGGCCGGACACCTTCGCCCCTTCCGCGTTGGAGTAGGCGAACTGGCGGTTGCCGTTGACGATCACCGGCGCGCTGAACTGGAAGTCCTTGAACTTCATGTGGTACGCGCTGATGTTGAAGGTCATGCGACCGTCCAGCAGCGAGGTCTTGTAGCCGACCTCGTAGTTGGTGAGCGTCTCCGGGCCGTAGGGCAGGCCGCCGTCGCCGGTGCCGCCGGACTTGTAGCCGGTGGACACGCTGCCGTAGGCCATCGAGCTCTTGTCGATGTCGTAGGTCGCGCGCGCCAGCCAGGTCGTCTTGCTGCCCGTGTAGTGCGCGTCGTTGATGTTGCCGGCCTGGTAGCCGTTGGCCGGATCGGTCGGGTCGATCGTCGGGTTCAGCGGGATCTGCGGTGCGGCCGCGTTGCCGGCCCAGGTCCAGCCGCGGCCGCCGATGTTCTTGCGGTCGTCATGCGTGTAGCGCAGGCCGCCGGTCACGTGGAAGGCGTCGGTCAGGTTCCAGGTCGCCTGGCCGAAGGCGGCCTTGGAATCGACCGTCTCCTTCGGCTGGATGAACGAACCCTGCCAGTTCACGGTGCCCTGCTGCGTCCCGTTGATGATCGGGATGTCGAAGCGGATGCCGTTGTCCTCGGCCGCGTAGTACAGGCCCAGCACCCAGTCGATGGTCTGCTTCTGCGTGCTCTGCAGCGTCAGCTCATGGCTCTGGCTGCGGTAGCTGGTCCAGACGGTGTTGTCTTCCTGGTGGGTGGCGCCCGTCGTGAAGCTGGTCGGCATCTGCACGCCGAAGTCCTGGTCGAAGGTGCCCGAGCCCTTGAAGTGCGTGTAGCCCGCGACGTAGGCCAGCGACATGCCGCCCAGGTCGTATTCCATGCGGCTGCGGATCGAGGTCGAATCCCGCTTGAGCGACGGCGCGGTGTCGATCAGCGCGGACCACAGCTTCTCGCCGGCCCGCGGCGTCTGCATCAGGCTCATCGAGGGCGTGCCGCGGTCGGCGAACTGCTCCACCGACACGTCCCAGCGGAATTCCTTGATCGGCTGCCACAGCAGGCTCAGGCGCGCGGCGGTCTGGTCCTGGGCGTTGTACTTCGGTCCGCCGGTGGTGAACAGGTTGTAGTTGATCGGCTGGAACGGCGGCAAGGTGCCGGCCGTGTTCTGGGCGTTGTAGGCGGCCTGCTGCTGCGCGATCGTGTACTGCGTCGGCTTCTGGTAGTCGACGTAGCCGTCGTGCTGCTCGTGGATGAAGGCCACGCGCGCCGCGAGCGTGTCGCTCAGCGGGATGTTGATCGCGCCCTTGGCGCCCAGGCGGTTGTAGGTGCCGGTGCCGAGCTCGACGTAGCCGGAGTTGTCCTTCAGCACCGGCTTGGCCGTCTTCATGTTGATCGTGCCGACGGTGGAGTTGCGTCCCCACAGCGTGCCCTGCGGGCCGCGCAGCACTTCGATGCCGTCGAGGTCGAACAGCATGGTCGCGGCGCCTTCGGGGCGCGGCGCGAAGACGCCGTCGACGAACAGCGCGACCTCGGGGTCGGCGTACTCGGTCTTGGCGGAGTCGTTGCCGATGCCGCGCAGCGTGATGCTCACGATGCCGTGGTCGCCCTGCCCGGTGCCCTGCATGCTGGGCACGAGGTTGAACACGTCGAGCATGCTCTTGACGTGGGCGTCGTCGATGGTCGACGCGCTGATCGCGGTCACCGCGATCGGGGTCTTCTGCAGCGAGGTGGCCCGCTTGGTCGCCGTGACGACGACTTGAGGCAGGGCCTTGCTCTCCTTGCCGTCGGCGGCGGCCGCGGCGGCGCTGGTGTCGGCCTGCGGCGCCGGCGCGGGGGCCTCGGTCGATTGGGCGTGGGCCGCTCCGGCCAGCAGCGCAAGCACGGCGATCTGGACGGGCGAAGAAAGGCCGAGGCGCGGCCGGCGGATGAGGCGGTCAGTCATGTTGTCTCCTGGTGGCTCTCGAATCGAAGCTCTGTTCCGGGTGGTGTTCTTCTAATTTGCGTGCATCGTAGGCAACGCATGACAACGTTGTCAACGCTCGGATTGACATCGTTGTCATTTTGCTCACTATCATTTACCCGTAGATCGGGATCCACCGGCAGACCTCAGGAGACAAGCCCCATGCAGCCCATGCAGCCCATCCAGGACATCCTCATCGTCGGCGGCGGCACGGCCGGCTGGCTCACCGCCGCATTCCTCGCGCGGCAGCTCGGCACCGCGCACGGCGGCATCCGCATCACGCTGGTGGAGTCCAGCGACATCGGCATCATCGGCGTGGGCGAAGGCACCTTCCCCTCGATCCGCGGCACGCTGGCGGCGATCGGCATCGGGGAGGCGGAGTTCCTCGAGGCCTGTTCGGCGACCTACAAGCAGGGCATCCGTTTCGAGCATTGGGTGCGGCCGCCGGGCACTCCGGGCGCCGATCACTACTTCCATCCCTTCAGCCAACCGAGCCAGCGCCCCGGCGCGCCGGAACTGCTGCCGTACTGGCTGATGGGCGACGCCGGCGAGGGACGCGGGTTCGCCGAGGCGGTGACGCTGCAGAAAGCCGTCGCCGACGCGCGGCACGGGCCGAAACGCGCGAGCGATGGGGACTTCCTCGGCCCGCTGAACTACGCGTACCACTTCGACGCCGGGCGTTTCGCGACGCTGCTGGCGGAACATGGGCAGGCCCTCGGCGTGAAGCGCGTGATCGCCACGGTGGATCGCGTGGACCTCGATGAACAGGGCGCAATCGCCGCAGTGCATACGAAGGAGGCCGGCACCCTGAGGGCCGGGCTGTATGTCGATTGCAGCGGCTTCCGCGCGCGGCTGATCGGCGAGGCGCTGGGCTCGCCGTTCAAGTCGATGCGCGACGTGCTCTTCGTCGACAGCGCGCTGGCGATGCAGGTGCCCTATGCGCGGCCCGACGCGCCGATCGCGTCGTACACGATCGCCAGCGCGCAGGACCACGGCTGGATCTGGGACATCGGGCTGCAGGAGCGGCGCGGCATCGGCCACGTCTACAGCAGCCGGCACTGTGACGACGCGGAGGCGGAGCGCGCGCTGCGTCGCTACATCGGGCCGGCGTCGGAGGCGCTGACGCCGCGCAAGCTCGCGCTCAACATCGGGTATCGGGAGACGCAATGGGTGAAGAACTGCGTCGCGGTCGGCCTGTCGGGGGGATTCCTGGAGCCGCTGGAATCATCGGGCATCGGACTCATCGAGACGGCGGCCTACCTGATCGGACAGCTGTTCCCGTTCAACGGCGACACGGCGCCGGTGGCGAAGCACTTCAACGCGTTCATGAGCGAGCGCTACGCGCGGATCGTCGATTTCATCAAGCTGCACTACGGGCTGACGCAGCGCACGGACACGGCGTTCTGGCGCGACAACGCGGATCCGGCCTCGTTCACCGAGTCGCTGAAGGAGAAGCTCGCGATGTGGCGCTGCCGGCCGCCGCAGCGGCTGGACTTCATCACCGACGTCGAGATGTACCTGCCGGCGAGTTGGCAGTACGTGCTGTACGGGATGGAATACAAGACGCAGCTCGGCACCGGCGCCGCCGCGTTGATGCGCGGCGAGGACGCACGGCGGGAGTTCGCGACGATCGCGCAGCTCGGCGCGCATGCGCTGCGGGACCTGCCGCCGCATCGGGTGTTGATCGAACAGTTGCTCGCGCGGACAGGGCGGCGGGCCGCCTGAAGGGCCTCGTGGGGTCCGCGTCCTGAGGCACGCGTGCCGAGGCAGGCCTCGGGCTTCTCGGCGCTCAAGCCCCTCGGCGCTCAGACCTTCCTGAGACGAGGCGCGGTGGTCGTGCCGAGCACCGCGGTGGAATCGCGCACGACCAGTTCGTGCGGCAGGACGCGATGTCGGGATGTCGCGGCCTCGTCGGTCTCCAGCTCGGGCTCGGCGTCGCGCGGCGCTCCGATCAGCAGGTCGACCGCGACACGCGCCATGTCGTCCATCGGCTGGCGCACCGTCGTCAGCGGCGGCCACACGCGCGCGGCCGCAGGCGTGTCGTCGAAGCCGGCGATCGAGAGATCGCCCGGCACCGCCAGGCCAAGCCGCTGCGCCGCGGCCAGCACGCCCAGCGCCATGTCGTCGTTGCTCGCGAAGACCGCGGTCGGACGCTGGCGGCGGCTCAGCAACTGGTAGGCGGCCTCGACCCCGGTGTCGAAGGTGAAGTCGCCCTGCACCACCAGATCCTTGTCCAGCGGCAGCTTGTGCGCCCTCAAGGCGGCCAGGTAACCCTGGTAGCGGCGCTTGGACGCGACCTGCTCCTTCGCGCCCTTGATGATCGCGATGCGGGTGTGGCCCAGGCTGATCAGCAGGTTGGTGATCTCTTCCGCGGCGTGGACGTCGTCCATGCGGACGCTCGGGTGGTCGGGCTCGTCCGCGGCGGGAGAGATCAGCACGCAGGGAGTCTGGCTTTCACGCAAGGCGGCCAGGACCTGCGGGTTGTCGCACAGCGGGGGCGTGAGGATCATGCCGTCGGGGCGCAGCGCCGAGACCATGCGGTCGACCTGCATCGCGAGGTCGGGCGCGTCGTTGTGGAGCGACTCGACGACGAGGTGGTAACCCGCCTCGCGGCAGCGCAGCGTCGCGCCCTGCTGGACACCGCCGACGAACGCCGCGGACGGGTCGTAGTACAGCAGGCCGATCAGGAAGGAGCGCCCGCCGGCCAGGCTGCGGGCGGATTGCTTGGGGCGGTATTTGAGGTCGGCCACGACCTTGAGGACCGCCTCGCGGGTTTCGGCATGGACGCCCGGCTCCTGGTTCAGGACCCGGGAGACCGTCTTGATGGAGACCCCCGCTTCTCGGGCAACGTCGATGATGGTGGCGGGTTTACGTGGCGGCATAGGGATCCGGAATGCTCGCCCGACTTTGCCATATGGACACGGCCGCGGGGGGAGAGGGTCACGGAGCATTTGAACGCCGCTCGCTGCCACCTCAGAGAGGACTCGGTCACGCAAGCGCGACCCCGGTTGGGACCTCCCGGTCCCAACCATTCGAGTCCCCCCGTGATGTCCACTGGACATCACTTCCTGGGCTTCAGAATGAGAAAAGCCGGCTGGAAGCCGGCTTTTCATATTTGGTGCCCAGGAGAGGACTCGAACCTCCACGGAGTTACCCGCTAGTACCTGAAACTAGTGCGTCTACCAATTCCGCCACCTGGGCTTTCAGGATTTGTCTTCGCGTCAACTGCGTTGCAGCGAAGAATTGGACTTTAGCACGGTTTCGAATACTGGCAAGCGATTCAACCGCCCCAGCTCACTTTTCCAAGACGGGTGTGCGGATCCCACAACGTCTGTACTCTCCTCGCCCAATCCAGCATCGCGGGCTCCACGCGCTCCCAATGCGCCCGGTACGCCGCCTGCAGTTGAGGCCCGACCCCGTGCTCCGCGCTGATCGATCCGCCGAGCTCCGCGACCAGCGCGTAGAGGCCTTCGCGCAGGGTCAGCTCTTGCTCCGGCGTGAGCGCGCCGGCCGTCGCCGGCCACACCATGTTGAAGTGCATCCCGCCGTCGCCGAGGTGGCCGAAGTCGGCGAGCCGCACCTGCGGGAAGCGCCCGGCCAGCCAAACCGCCCCGCGTTCGCGGAAGGCCATGAAGTGCTTGCGCGGCAGCGAGAGATCGAGTCCGATCACCTTGCCCTGCACCCGCAATCCTTCGCTGATGCGATGGCGCAGGCCCCAGATCGCCTCGTCGGCATCCAGCACCGCATCCCGCACGCGCCCGGATTCGAATCCGGTTTCCAGCCAGCCCTGCAGCAGTCCGTCGAGCGCCAGTTGATCCGCCGGCAGCTCGCTGCTGAGTTCGATGAGCATCGCGTAGTCCGGCAGGTGTCCTTCGAACCACCGCGCCACGTCCTGGCCGTGGAGTCCCGCCTCCAGCGCCGCGCGGCTGATGCCTTCGAAGGCGGACACCAGTCCGCCCCAGCGCTGCATCACGTCGGCGTAGAGCGGAAAGACCTCCGCCAGCGACGCGGGCGCCACCAGCGCCACGGCGCGCTGACGCGGCAAGGGCGCGAGCTTGATCGTGACCTCGCTGATCAGCCCGAGGCTGCCCGACGAGCCGATGAACAGCTGCCCCAACGCCAACGCCGAGTTGTCCTTCTGCAGCCCCTGGCCCAGGCGCAGGACCTGACCCGCCGGCTCCGCCAGCACCACCTCCAGCGCGAGCGTGTTGGCCCGCACGTCGCCGTAGCGCAGCATGCGCGTGCCGCCGGTGTTGTGGGCGACCATGCCGCCGATCGACGGATCCGCGCTCAGGTCGACCGGGAACCACAGGCCGTGCGGTTCGAGGCGCTCGTTGATCTCCGACAGCCGGAAGCCCGACGACACGCGCAGCGTACGGTCGAGCAGGTCGAGCTCGAAGACCTCGCGCAGCCGCTCGGTGCTCAGGAGCACCTCGCCATGCGCGTCGTCCGGCGTGCCCGCGCGGACCAGGCCGGTGTGCGCGCCCTGGACCACGACGCGCAGCCCGCAGGCCGCCGCAAGCGCCAGCACCCGCGCCGCCTCGTCGCGACTGCCTGGGCGCACGAGCGCGGCCGCCCGCCCCGCCGCGTAGCGCGCCGGCTGCAGGAAGCGCGGCTCGATGTCCGCGCCCACCTGCACGAAGGCCTCGCCGCAGACGCCGATCGCCTCCGCGAGGAAACCGCCGGCCTGGAAGCTCAGCACGCCGCGGCCTCGCCCGCCGTGTCGGCATCCTTGGCGGCGCCGGCCGTCATCTTGAAGATGCCGGTCGCGTTGCCCGCGTCGAAGGCCAGGTCCAACGCGCCGGACTCATCGAGCGGCGCGCGCTGGATGAATTCGTGGAAGCTGCCCGGCACCTCCAGCCTCACGCGCTGGCCGCGATCGAGGAACTCGCGCATCACGCGCGCTGCCTTGAACGCGGTCTGACGCACGCGCCCGGTCGCCGAGGTCTCGATCGTGTCCTTCACCGGCCGGTCGAGCGCGCGCTGCGCCGCGACGACGGACTCGATGTCGGCCACGCGATCGGTCGCATGGTTGAAGGCATTGCCTTCGGTGGCGATCCAGGCCATCTCGGCCGATTCGCTGAGCAGCAGCTGGTAGTCGTCCGCCTCGAACAGCGCATGCTGCCGGGCGAAACAGCCGACCAGCTTCGGGAGCAGCGCCACCGCCGACGCGGTCGGCAGCTCGCCGTCGCGCGCGAGCTGCTCCAGCAGCGCGAGCTCACCGGGCGCCAGCGGATCCTGCGACGTCGACAGCACCCGCGTCACCGCCTCCTGGAAGCTGCCGGAGAAACGCTCCGGATGCAGTTCCGACACGAAGAACTGGGCGATGTCTTCCGGGAAGTCGGCGTGGCGCCAGGCGCGGCCGGTCATCTTCAGCCGCGGCAGCGGATAGGTCGCCGCCATCGCGAAGCCCAGCGGTCTCAACACGCGGGTGATCGCGGCCTCGCCCGGCGGCAGCGCGCCGGACGGCCAGGCCACCGTGCGCAGCGCGCCGTGGTCGAAAATCAGCTGCTGCCCGTCGCGCTGCAGGTCGGCCACATAGGCCGCCGCCATCGGCACGCGATCGGTCACGTCGAGGAAGAGCGCCATGTTCAACGCCTGCGCCAGCTCGGCGCGCGACACGCGCTCGCCGGCCGGACGCAGCAGCGCCTGCACGACCTGCACGCGCGCGAAGGCGGCGCGGGCCGGCTCGTCGCCGAGGGCGCCGCGCAGCAGCTGGAACAATCCGCTGTCCGCCGCCGCAGCGACCCTGGCCGTGAAGGCCGTGAGCGCTGTTGAAGCCGTTGACACCGTCGATGCCGTCAGTTCCCCGCTCCGCTCAGACATCGAACTTCACGCCCTGCGCCAGCGGCAGCTCGCGCGAGTAGTTGACGGTGTTGGTGGTGCGGCGCATGTAGGCCTTCCACGCGTCCGAGCCGGATTCGCGGCCGCCGCCGGTCTCCTTCTCGCCGCCGAAGGCGCCGCCGATCTCCGCGCCCGAGGTGCCGATGTTCACGTTGGCGATCCCGCAGTCGGAACCGCTGGCGCTGACGAAGGTCTCGGCCTCGCGGATGTCGTTGGTGAAGATCGCCGAGGACAGGCCCTGCGGCACGTCGTTCTGCAGCGCGATCGCCTCGTCCAGCGTCTTGTACTTCAGCGTGTACAGGATGGGCGCGAAGGTCTCGTGCTTCACGATCGCCGACTGCGCCGGCATGCGGACCAGCGCCGGCACCGCGTAGAACGCTTCCGGGTACTGGGATGCCAGCGCGCGTTCGCCGCCGCTGACCTCGCCGCCCTGCTCGCGCGCGGCGGCCAGGGCCGACTGCATCGCGTCGAAGGCCGCCTTGTCGATCAGCGGGCCGATCAGGTTGCCGGGCTCGACCGGGCTGCCGATCTTCAGCTGTGCGCGGGCGCGGTTCAGGCGGGCGACGAGTTCGTCGTGAATCGAGTCATGCGCGATCACCCGGCGGGTCGTCGTGCAACGCTGGCCCGCCGTGCCGTAGGCGCCGAACAGGATGCCGCGCGCGGCGAGGTCCAGGTCCGCGCTCGGCGTGACGACGATCGCGTTGTTGCCGCCCAGCTCCAGCAGGCAACGGCCGAAGCGCGCCGCGACGCGCGGGCCGACCGCGCGACCCATGCGGGTCGAGCCGGTCGCGGAGACCAGCGCGACGCGCGTGTCGTCGACCATGGCTTCGCCGACACCGGCGCCGCCGATGAGGACCTGCGACAGGAACTTCGGCGCGCCCTCGTAGCGGGCGACGGCCTTCTCGAACAGCGCCTGCGTCGCGAGCGCCGTCAGCGGGGTCTTCTCGCTGGGCTTCCAGACGCAGGTGTCGCCGCAGACCAGCGCGAGCGCCGAGTTCCACGCCCACACCGCCACGGGGAAGTTGAACGCCGAGATGATGCCCACCACGCCCAGCGGCAGGTACTGCTCCATCATGCGGTGGCCGGGACGCTCGCTGGCGATCGTCAGGCCGTGCAGCTGGCGCGACAGGCCGACGGCGAAGTCGCAGATGTCGATCATCTCCTGCACTTCGCCTTCGCCTTCGCTGGTCACCTTGCCGGCTTCCAGCGAGACCAGGCGGGCCAGCGCCGCCTTGTTGGCGCGCAGCTCTTCGCCGAACAGGCGCACGAGTTCGCCGCGCTTGGGCGCCGGCACGGTGCGCCAAGACAGGAAGGCCTGCTGCGCGTTCGCGATCGCGGCGGTCATGTCGGCGGCCTTGGCCTCATGGACCGCGCCGATCACGGCGCCGTCGATGGGGCTGCGGACGGTCATGGATCCGCCGGTGACGGCGGCGGCCGGCACGCCCAGGGCGGCCAGCAGGTCGGTGGTGGTGGAAGTCATCGGGGAATTCTCCTTCAGGCGTTCAGGCAAGTCGTGCGAGGGGCCGATCGAATCGACGGATGCGATCGATCGGCCGACCGATCGACCGATCAGCCGATCGATTCGACCTGACGCGACTGTTGGTAGGCCTTGCCGAAGCGGTTCGCGAGGAATTCGGGGAGCGCCACTTCTTCCTGACGGACGAAGCCCGACTGGGGCAGCTTGCCTTCGCGGAACAGGTCGACCGCGGCGCAGATGCCGGCCGCGGTGGTGATCTGGATGGCCGACAGCGGCTGGGCGCCGTCGCGCTCGGCGAAGATCTTGCGGGCGAAGACTTCCTGCATCAGCACGCCGTTCTTCATGCCCGACACCGTCACGAACACCAGCACCACGTCCTGCATCGTCGCCGGCATGCTCTTGCGCATGATGTCCTTGAGCTTCTCCTGGTCGTTCTTCAGCGCCAGGTCGTCCAGCAGGAACATCATCAGGTCGCGGTGGCCGGGATAACGGACGGTCTTGTAGTCCAGGTTGCGGACCTTGTTCTCCCAGGTCTCGCACAGCGTGCCCAGGCCGCCGGAGGTGTTGAAGGCCTCGTACTCGGTGCCGTCCAGCGAGAAATGCTCCAGGCCTTCCAGCGGCAGCGCGGCGATCGACACGCCGTCGTGGATCGCCTCGCAGGGATGGCAGTACTCGTTGATCAGGCCGTCGACGGACCAGGTCAGGTTGTATTTCAGCGCATTGGTCGGGAAGGCCGGCAGCGCGCCGACGCGCATCTTCACGTCGCTCAGCGAGTCGAAGCTCTTGGCCAGGTGGTGCGCGACGATGCCGATGAAGCCCGGCGCCAGGCCGCACTGCGGCATGAAGGCGGTCTTCGCGCCTTCGGCGATGCGCTTGATTTCCTTGGTCGCGGCCACGTCCTCGGTGAGGTCGAAGTAGTGGCAGCCGGCTTCCAGCGCCATGTGCGCGGCCGTGACGGCCAGGTGGTACGGCAGCGCGTTCACCACCACGTCGTTGCCGCGCAGCGCGGCGGCGAGCTGGGACTTGTCTTCGGTGTCCACCGTCTTCGTCGCGAGGCCCTGGCCGGCCAGCAGCTGCAGCGCGGCGGCGTTCTTGTCGATCACGGTGACCTGGTAGTCGCCGCTGCCTTGCAGCAGTCGAGCGATGGTCTGGCCGATGTGTCCGGCGCCCAGCAGTGCCACTTTCATGTCGTTCTCCTTGTGATCCTGTGCGGATGAGGTTTCAGATGCGATGCCCGCAGTGTCCGAAGCTCCGCTGACGAAAGAAAGCGCGACTTCGACGAAAAAGACCTCGATACTGACGATCCGTCAGTCGGATCCTCCATTCCGGCGAAAACGAGGGTTTATCCCGAGCACTCCGTCACAGCCTGTCGAAGGCCTCCGCCATGAACGCGAAGAAGACCGCGCCCACCCCGGCCACCGCATCGCCGGCCTCATCGGCCTCATCGGCCTCATCGGCCTCATCGCCCTCCTCGCCCGCCACCCTGCGCGACCAGACCGACCGCGACCTGATCGCGCTGCTGCAGTCCAATGCGCGCGAAAGCACGGCCGACCTTGCACGCAAGTTGGGCGTGGCCCGCACCACCGTGGTGGCGCGGCTGGCGCGGCTGGAGGCCGACGGGCTGATCGCCGGCTACACGGTGCGCCTGGGCGGGGAGGCGTTCGAGCGCGGCGTCCAGGCCTTCGTCGGCATCACGGTGCAGCCCCGCGCCGGGCGCGAGGTGGTGAAGCTGCTCTCGCGGCTGCCCGAGCTGCGGCAACTGGCGTCGGTCAGCGGCGAGTTCGACTACATGGCCACGCTGCGCGCCGACAGCACGGCGCGCCTGGACGCGCTCCTCGACGAGATCGGCGACATCGAGGGCGTGATCAAGACCCACACCTCGGTGCTGCTGGCGCTGCGGGTGGACCGGAGCGCGTGAGGCTCGCCGGCGGATGAAACGGCCGCGCGGGTCCGCGTCCGGAGACGCGGCGCCGCCGCGTGCGGATCATGTCAGTCCCGTGGCGCGTGCGTAACGTCATGTTTTGGACGGCCTCGGCCGTCAACGCGCCGAGCTGGCACGCCGTTTGCAGACCATGAGTCGCCAGCTCAAGGAGCGCACCATGTCGAAGCCCACCGTCACCGCCAAGCACGTCCCGCCGATCTTCATCGGCATGAAGGCCCTCGCGATCCTCGCGGTGGCCTGGGGCGCTGTCTATCCGACGCTGCTGTGGGGCCTCGGCGCCGTGCTGCCCTGAGCCCCGCGGCGACCTCCACGTCCACCGGAGTTCCGCCATGAAAGCCCCTGCCCGTCTGCACGGCGCCGCGCCGCCCATTCCGGCGCAGCCGCCCATTGCCGCCCACCGCTGGCGCCGCCTGCTGCTGCCCGCGATCGGCATCGTCGTCGCGGTGCTGGCCCTGCTGGCCGCGATGGCCTGGCTGGACCATGCCGAAGGCGACCTGCGCCAGGTCCGGGCGCCGACGGACCCGTCGTCCGCCGCCCTGGTGAGTTCGCCCGCATTCCCGCTGCCCGCGACAACGGTCTCTTGATCCGGATACCGCTGGTGATGTCCGCCCGGCGAGCGCATAGTCCGCGCCGCAAAGGAGCGACTTCACCATGTGGGCACTCATCCTCGGACTGATCCTCTTCCTCGGACCGCATTCGGTCCGCATCGTGGCGCCAGCCTGGCGCGACAGCCGCCTCGCCGCCTGGGGCGAGAAACGCTGGAAGCTCAGCTACACCGCCGTCTCCGTGATCGGCCTGCTGCTGATCATCTGGGGCTACGGGCAGGCGCGGCTGGATCCGCATCCGCTGTGGGCGACGCCCCGCGGCATGAACCACCTGGCCGGGCTGCTGATGCTGCCCTCGCTGGTCCTGCTGGCGGCGTCGCATGTGCCGCGCAACCACTTCAAGGCGAAGCTGCATCACCCGATGCTGCTGGCCGTGAAGCTGTGGGCCTTCGGGCACCTGCTGGCCAACAACACCGTCGCGGACCTCGTGCTGTTCGGCGCCTTCCTGGCCTGGGCGATCCTGGATTTCCGATCGGCCCGGCGCCGTCCCACGCCGCCGCCGCCCGCGGGGACCGCCAGGGGGACGGTGATCTCGGTCGCGATCGGCGTGGTCGCCTGGATCGCGCTGGTCATGGGGCTGCACCGGCTGATCATCGGCGTCAGCCCCTTCCCGTCGATGGGATGAACGGTGGGATGAAAAAAGCGCCCGCGAGGGGCGCTTCCTGTCCGTTCAGAGGCTGCGCTTGCGCTGCAGCACCAGCAGCCAGAAGCACAGGCCTGCCAGGATCAGTCCGCCGATGAACTGCGGATGCCACGCAGCCTGCAGCACCTGCGGCAGCCCTTCCCGGGCGTAATCCGGGAAGCTGTAGAGCATGTTGAAGAAGTCCTGCAGGTTGAGGTGGCCTTCGCTGTCCGAATCAACGACCAGCTTGGTCCCGGTCTGGACCAGCGAGCGGCCGACGCCGGCGACCTGGGTGATCAGCGCGTTGCGCAGCACTTCCGCGGCGGTTTCGTTCTTGTAGATGTTGAGGAAGGCCGAGACCGCGATCACAAGCAGCGGCGCGCCCCAGCGCTTCAGCCAGGCCGAGGCGGCCATCAGCGCCAGCACGATGGGCGAGAGCCACAGCGCCGCGAGCACCAGCCCGACGGCCAGCCGCAGGCCGAGCCACAGGGTGGCCTGGAACAGCGCGCCCCACTGCGTCTGCTGCAGCGCGGCGAAGCCGAATTCCTTGAACGCCATCGCCGACCCGACGATCGCGCCGCCGACCAGCGCCAGCAGCGTGGCGACGACGGGCACCAGGATGCCGTGGGCGACGATGGGCGCGCCGATGCTCGCCGCATGGCTGCCGGGCAGCGAGGACCAGAACTCGATCGAACGATCCTGCTGGTCGCGGCGGGCCAGGCCCATCAGCTGGTAGACGGACACGGCCAGCGCCAGCGCCAGCACCAGGCCGACCGTCAGCAGGCCGGCGATCAGCGCCACCGGCTCGGGGCTCGGCACGTCGATGCCGTCGACCTGGCTGAACGGCACCAGGACCAGCAGCACCAGCACGGGCGCCAGCACCAGGCCGATCCAGGCCCGCTTGTATTGCAGCCACTCGCGCAGCAGCAGCGTGTTGAAGAGTGTCATGGGGGTGATCCTTAGAAGAGGTCGCTGAGCGTCTCTGAGCGTTGCTGTCGGGCCCGGTCGGACCGGTCAGGCTTCGGTCGCCTGGCGCTCGGGCTTGCGGGTCAGCGCCATGAACAGGTCGACGAGGCTGGGGCGCACGCGCTGGCCCAGATGGGCGACGGCGTCGGGCGGCACGCCGTCGAAGAGCGCGGCGGGGCGGCCCTGGACGCGGTAGCGCAGCAGCGGGTGGTTGGCGGCGACCAGCTCCGCGGCGTCGGGGTCGTGCGACAGCGCGACGAAACGCTCGTCCATCTCCGCCAGCGAGATGTTCAGCACCAGCCGGCCTTCGTCGAGCATCAGCACGTCGGACAGCAGGCTCTCCACTTCCTCGACCTGGTGGGTGGAGATGAGCACCGAGCGCTCGCCGTCGCACCACTCGTCGATGAGCATCTCGTAGAAGCTCTTGCGCGACATCACGTCCAGGCCCAGCGTCGGCTCGTCCAGGATCATCAGCTTGGCGTCGATGGCCGCGATCAGCGCGAGGTGCAGCTGCGTGACCATGCCCTTGGAGAGGTGCTTGACCTTGTCGTTCTCAGTGACCGAGGTGCGCCTGAGCAGCTGACGGGCGCGGTCGGCGGAGAACCTGGGCTGCAGGCCGGCCATCAGGCGGATCAGCTCGGAGACCTTAGCCCAGCGCGGCAGGACGGCGACGTCGGGGATGTAGCAGAGCGAGGTCAGGAGCTGGGCGCGGTCGGCATGCGGATCCAGGCCGAGCACGCGGAGTTCGCCTTCGGCGCGCTTCAGGCCGACGAGCGTCTTCATCAGCGTGGTCTTGCCGGCGCCGTTGTGGCCGAGCAGCCCGACGACGCGGCCGGCGGGGATGGTGAAGGACAGGTCCTGCAGGGCGGCCTTGCGGCCGTAGTTCAGGCTCAGATGGCTGGCCTCGATGAGCGTCTTCATGCGTCCTCCCATTTCAGGTCCTGGGGCCGGAGGCCCAGGCGGCGAAGTTTCTCCCGCAGGCGGGGCCATTCCTCCTGGAGGAACTGCTCCCGCTCGGTGTGCAGCAAGCGGATGCGGGCGCCGTCGCGCACGTACATGCCCACGCCGCGGCGGCTCTCGACGAGGCCCTCGTCGACGAGGGCCTGCAGCGCGCGGCTGACGGTCAGCGGGTTGATGAGGTACTGGCTTGCCAGCGTGCGCACGGAAGGCAGCGCTTCGCCCTCCGGGGGATCGCCGTCGAGCAGCTGCGACGCCAGTCGGTCGGCGAGCTGCTGATAGATCGGCGCTTGATCGTTCCAGCTGTGCATGACGCGGGGCGCGGAGCGCCGGTGTGTTGCTGATGTAGCACACCATAGCAAGACCCCCCTCGCGCTCCCAGCGGGGGGCGACAGACTGCAGAAAATGGGGGATGAAGCGGAGGGGATGTCTGCCGAGACTCACCCGCGCCTGTGAGCGACCCGCAGGCCGGACCGCTTCCAGCAAGAAGGCGAACTCCAACGCAAAACGCCCGGCACGAGCCGGGCGTTCTCATTCGGGAGTGATCCTCGGGCGTCAGCCGGTGGCAGTCCCCATCGAAGCAACGCAACTGTCAGGGATCACAGGGCCGACGCGACTTGGGTGTCGTCGGCCGATGCATCACGGCGTCCCGTCACGTACACGGTCGGCAGCTGTTGGCGCTTCACGGTGATCACCACCGGATCCAGCGTGACGATCTGAGCGCGCATCTCGCGCTGGCCTTCCGCGTGCGCCATGCCCAGGCCCATCACCACCGCGGCAACCGCGCCGAAAGCAACGGCCTTGATGGTGCGGCTGGTGGCGGATTCGATGTTGAAGCGGTGGGTCATGTCGTTCTCCTGGCGGCGGTTGGTTGGGTCGATGGATGGAGTTTCGTCATCGACGACCTCGCCCTCCAGCGCCGGAAGACGAAGCCGCGACGCGACGGCGTGAGATGCGTTGGCGGCGGATGAACGGAGACCGCTCGCAGCCTTCGGCGACAGCGAGGCCGACTCCTTGAGCTTCGACGCCCTTGGCTTCCGACGTTGCACCTGGCATGACCCTGACCGAGGACCAATATCGCGGCGCTTACTCGGCTTGACCCTGGATGACGCGCTCGGCGTCACGCACGAAGGTGGCCCGCTTGAACGGCCTGCTGTGGCGACTAATCGGCAAGACACCCACCGGCTTGCGGCGATACACCGATGGCACAAAGATGTCGATCGATCTGGCGCAGTCGCTCCTCAGCCGGGACACCCTGGATCACCACGAATGTAGGAGGCGATGTCGACACCGTAAGCGCGATGGCCGGTGCGCTCTGGTGTGCCCACAACGCCGCGGAAAAGTTGTCGCCGCAGCTCATCGCCCAGATTGAGGGGGCGTATCGGCTCTCGGAGCTCGGCGCGCGGATCCACGCCAGGTTCATGGCACTCGCTGTGCAGCGCCATGGAATGCAGGGCGGGGGCGTCAATGGAGGCGGTGAAAGGGCGCCTTTTCAGCGAAAGCGGAAGCGGAAGCGGACATCAGCCCTGAACAAGCCCGCGGTTCAGCGCGCCTCAAGTATGCTGAGCTGAAGAATGGGAGCAAGCTTGGGAGCCGCTACGACATTCATGCCGTCCACCGCCGCCCGCGTGGCGCTCGCAGCCAGATTTAGGCTGCCGTACGACGACCAAATGCAAGACTGGGAGTGGGAGGTCGCCGACGCTGCCAGGTTTGACGAATTTCTCGGTGTCTACCGAGACGTCGACTTGCCTGACGAGCAGCGAGCTTCCTTGATGGAAGTGCTTCTGCAATGCGTTGAAGACACTGAGCCAGCATCGGATTTCGCCGCATCTTGGTCAGCGATTGAGCCTCTGTTAGTTGCCCGAGCAGCCCTGCATAGGCCAACTATCGTCTATTGGTCATGCCTGACTGAGGCTCCTCCGGAGTACTGCTTTCGAGTTTCGCCTTTCATGCGACGGGTGTGGAATCTGGCAGAGGCATGAAGGCGGACGACGACCGCTCTCAGCCTGAACCGCTCATCGGACCCCAACGCAACTCGCCGGACTGCACAGCCCGTTAGTCTTCACGGTCCACTGACGCTGCCCTTGCCAGAATGGGCCATGGAAAGATTTCTGAAGCTCTTCAAAACGCACCGCAAGGTGATCGGCCTGCTGGGGCTGCTGCTGGTGGTGACCAATCCTGAGCTGCGCGCGCTGATCATGCTGGCGGACGCCGTCGGCGCTGCCGTACTTTTGCTGACGATGAGCGGCTATCTGAGGCTCGTTTGGCAGACCCTCCTTTCGCAGGGGCCTCAGGTAGCGAGCAAGACCTGGCACGCCGCCGTCCGAGGCCTCCAGGGCATAGCCCTGAGCCGCAACATCCTGACCTTGAGTCTGATGACGATTGGCCAATGCCGAGGGCTGCTGGCACTGAAGCATCCGGCCTGATCGGACAGGCCAGGGGCGGCGGCTCTACCGCCCGGACGCCTCAGCGGTCGGCGCCGGCACTCGCCGGATGACGTCCTCGTAGGGCGCCAGGTCGAGGAAGGCCGTCGCCTCGACCGCCTTGCCGCCGCGCATCCGGAAGATCCAGACATAGCGGTTGCGGTAGGGCTGGCCGTCTCCGGCGACGGCCTCGCCCGACCAGTGGACGATGACGTGATCGCCGTCGGCCCACACGGTCCGCGAGGTCGGCCGCAGCGCGGTCCGCAGGCGGCTGGTGAACGGCAGCACCGCCCGGGCCATGAAGTCCTCCCGGCCGCGATAGGTGCCCGAACTTCTGCCGGAGCCCGCGATCGTCCAGACCACCTCGGGCGACACCATCTCTGCGAAGAAGTTGGTGCCACCGGCGGCCCACCGGTCGAAGGCAGCCTCGACCGCCTGCTTGTTGCGGACCGTCTCGGTCTGAGGCGCCGAGACGGGCGCGGAGGCCGAGGTGGAGGCCGGGGCCTGCAGACTGTCCGCGATGGCCGGCGGCTGGATGCAGGCCGACGCCACCAGGGCGATGCGGGCGATCAGCGGCGGCAGGAGCTTGCGCGCGTTCATCGCTTACCTCCGTCCGTTCAGCGGCGAGGTGCCGAAGATGAGCTGCTGCGCCATCGGTCGACCGATGAAGCGCTCCGGGAAGATCGGTGCGGGTGCACTGGCCGCGTTGAGGCGGGCCAGGTGCTCGTCGCCCAGCACGACCTCCAGCGCGCCGAGGTTGTCCTCGGCCTGCGCCACCGTGCGCGCGCCGAGGATCGGCGAGACCACCGCGGCATGGGCCATCGTCCAGGCGATCGCGACCTGGGAGCGCGACACGCCCAGCTCTTCCGCGACCGAACCGACGACGTCGGCGATGTCCAGCGAGCGCTGGTTGAGGTGGCCCGTCGACGCGATGACGCCCTTGCGGTCGCTGGCGACGTCCGCGCCGTTGTCGTCGCTCAGGTCCGCGCGGCTGTACTTGCCCGTGAGGATGCCGCCCCCCAGCGGCGACCACGGCAGCACGCCGAGGCCCATCGCCTGGGCCATCGGCAGCAGTTCGTGCTCCACGGTCCGCTCCACCAGGCTGTACTCGATCTGCAGCGCGACCAGCGGCGACCAGCCGCGCAGGTCCGCCAGCGTCTGCAGCTCCGCGACCCGCCAGGCCGGCGTGTTGCAGATGCCCAGGTAGAGCACCTTGCCGGCGCGCACCAGGTCGTCGAGCGAGCGCATCACCTCGTCCGGACGCGTCGTGAAGTCCCAGGCGTGGACATACAGCAGATCGATCCGGTCGGTGTCGAGCTGGCGCAGGCTGGTCTCCACCGAACGCACGAGGTTGAACCGGTGATTGCCGCCGGAATTGATGTTGGCCGGGTCGCGGGCCATCGTGTACTTGGTGGCCAGGATCAGCTGTTCCCGCTTGCCCTTCGCGAAGCGGCCGAGGATCTTCTCCGACGCCCCGTTGGTGTAGTTGACGGAGGTGTCGATGAAGTTGCCGCCGCGATCGACGTAGGCGTCGAAGATGCGCCGCGCTTCGGCGTCGTCGGCGCCCCAGCCCCAGTCGGAACCGAAGGTCATGGTGCCGAGCGACAGCGGCGACACGCGCAGGCCGGAACGGCCGAGCAGTCGGTACTGGTTGAGCGAAGTCGTGGAGGTCATGCGTCGTTCTCCGTTGTTGATCGTGCTTGATCGGGAATGAGGCAGCGAGTCATGGCTCGTCGCTGTCCGCATTCTTCGGATCCGCCCACGGCAGCGGTAGAACGCATTTCTTGAATTCTTGTACGATCCTCCGGCGACCCCGATGAGGCGTGTCGCCGCACCCTGAAAGCCCCTGCCCATGACGCCGATCGAGACGTTCCGGGACGCCATCGCGCGACATGCCCAGGACGATGGTTTCCACACCACCGCCTTGCCAGGGACGACGTTGATCCGCTGGTCCTCGCCCACGCTGCCGATGCCGGTGATCTACGAACCGACCGTCTGTTTCGTCGCGCAGGGGCGCAAGCGGGCCATGCTGGGCGACGCCGTCTTCCACTACGACCCGGAGAGCTTCCTGGTGGCGTCCGTCGGACTGCCCATCATGGGGACGGTCATCGAGGCCTCGGCGACGCATCCCTACTTGAGCGTGCAGCTGGACCTGGATCCGGCGGCACTAGGCGAACTGGCGCTGCGGTTCCCGCGGGTCGTCAAGCATGACGAGGCCGTGTCCGGCCTGACCTTGAATGCGATCACGCCCGGCCTGCTCGATGCGGTGACCCGCCTCGTTGGCTTGCTCGATACGCCGGAGGACATCGACGCGCTCGCTCCGATCGCGATGCAGGAGATCTTCTATCGCCTGCTGACCAGCCCGAACGGCGGCGTCATCCATGCGATGACGCAGGCCAACAGCCGCCATGCCCAGATCGCCCGCGCGATCCTGTGGATCCGGGCGCACTTCTGCGAGGTCTTCCGCATCGAGGAGCTTGCGGAGGTGGCCGGCATGAGCCGCTCGACCTTCCATGAGCATTTCAAGGCCGTCACGGCGATGAGCCCCCTGGAGTTCAGGACGCAGTTGCGCCTGCAGGAAGCCCGTCGCCTGATGGTGGGCGAGGGATTGGATGCCGCCAATGCCGGCTTCCGGGTGGGCTATGAAAGCCCTTCGCAATTCAGCCGCGACTACTCGCGCCGCTTCGGCCTTCCGCCGGCGAAAGACGCGGGGCGCCTGCGCACGGGCGCGATCGCCGCACCGGTGTCCTGAACCGGGACGGGTCCAGATCCCACGCCGAGGCCGGGAAGCTTCCGGTGCGGACGACGCGTACGAAGACCCGGAGAGCGAGCCTCTGGCCCTTCATGCGCAGGGCCCTCAAATCGGATTCGCCGCCTCCTCGACCAGCCACGCGGCGACGTCTTCCAGCGGCGCATCACTGCGAGCGCGTCGCGGCGACACGAGGTGGTAGTCGAGGCCCAGCGGCATCACCTGCGGCGTCACCTGCACCAGGCGTCCGGCGGCGAGATCGGGCTCGATGAAGAAACGCCCGGTGAGTGCCAGGCCTTGACCGGCGATCGCCGCGTCGATCGCCAGGCCGGTCTGGTTGAACCGGATGCCCTTGGACGGCGGCGACGCCACACCCGCCTGCGCCAGAAAGGCAGGCCACGCGTCATGCCCGTCATGGATCAAGGGGCTGCTCGCCAGCTGCTCCGAGGACAAGGCCGCCGCACCGCCGAGCATCGCCGGACTGCCCACCGCAATCAGTCGGTTCTCGAGCAGCAATCGCGCCTCGACACCCGGACCGAACGGCGGGCGTCCGCACCGGATCGACAGGTCGACGCCCTCCCCCTGAAAGCTGGACACGCGTTCCGTGGCCAGGACCCGCAGGTCGATGTCGGGATGCCGCGCCGTGAAGCGGGGCAGGCGCGGCAACAGCCATTTGGTGGCGATCGTCGGCGCCACGCTGATCGTGACCTGCCGGTCGCCGGGGCGCAGCAGGCGCGTGGCGTCGGCGATGTCCTCCAGCGCGAGCCGCACGCGGCGCGCATAGGCGGCGCCCGCCCCCGTCGGCGTCAGGCCGCGCGGATGCCGCTCGAAGAGCCTGATGCGCAGGTCGGCTTCGAGCGCGCGGATCTGCTGCGCCACGGCGCCTTGCGTCACCTCGAGTTCCTCCGCCGCGAGCCGGAAATTCAGATGCCGCGCCACGACCTCGAAGACGCGAAGCGCCTTCAACGAGGGGAGCATCTCCAAAGGACTGGCCATGCGCGGACTGTAGCTTTTCTACTGGATGAATGTAGGCAGACGGGCTCGCTGGATCGAGACGGCGCTGATAGCGTAGCGGGCAACGTGGATCGAGGCCTCCCGGCGTCGGCACGACCAGGCACAGGAGCGCTCATGACCATAGAGACAGCAACGACAGCAGAGACAGTAGAAAAGGTCGCCATCATCACCGCAGGGGGCAGCGGCATGGGCGCTGCCGCGGCGCGCCGTCTCGCGCAGGACGGATTCCGTGTCGCCGTGCTGTCCTCGTCAGGCAAGGGCGAAGCGCTCGGGCGCGAGCTGGGCGGCATCGGCGTCACCGGCTCCAACCAGTCCGACTCCGACCTGCGCGGTCTCGTCGATCGGGTGCTGGCGCGCTGGGGCCGCATCGACGTGCTGGTCAACAGCGCCGGGCACGGTCCCCGCGGTCCGGTGCTCGAGATCTCCGACGACGACTGGCATCGCGGCATGGACACCTACCTGCTCAACGTCGTGCGCGCGTCGCGGCTCGTGGTGCCGACGATGCAGCAACAGCAGTCGGGCGCGATCATCAACATCTCGACGGCGTGGGCGGTCGAACCGTCCGGGCTGTTCCCCACTTCGGGCGTGTTCCGGGCGGGCTTGTCGGCGTTCACGAAGATCTTCGCGGACACCTACGCGGCGGACAACATCCGCATGAACAACGTGCTGCCGGGATGGATCGACAGCCTGCCCGCGACCGACGAACGCCGCGACAGCGTGCCGATGCAGCGCTACGGGCGCAGCGACGAGATCGCCGCGACGATTGCATTCCTGGCGTCCGAGGGGGCCGGCTACATCACGGGCCAGAACCTGCGCGTCGATGGCGGCCTGACGCGATCGCTGTAAGGAGGCGCCATGCACGCCCTGGTCTTCCACGAATTCGGCGATGCCGACGTCCTCCGCCACGACGTGGTGCCGGATCCCGTGCCCGGTCCCGGGCAGGCGCTGGTGCGCATGCGCGCCATCGGCCTGAACTTCGCGGACGTCTACCGCCGCAGGGGAAACTATCACCTGGCCGGCTCGCCGCCGTGGATCCTGGGCTACGAGGGCGCGGGCGAGATCGTCGCCGCGCCCGAGGACAGCGGCTTGCGGCCCGGCCAGCGCGTCGGTTTCGCCGACAGCCCGTTCGCCAACGCGGCGCTCTGCGCGGTGGACGTGAGTCGCCTCATTCCGCTGCCGGACGAGATCGCCTTCGAGACCGCCGCCGGCTGCCTGTTGCAGGGCCTGACGGCGCAGTCCCTGTGCCGCGACAGCTACGCGGTGCGGCCGGGGGACTGGGCCGTCGTGCACGCCGCGGCGGGCGGCGTCGGGTTGCTGCTCGTGCAGATCCTGAAGCATCTGGGCGCGCGCGTCATCGGCATCGCCTCGACCGAGGCCAAGCGGCAAGCCGTGCGTGAGGCCGGCGTCGACCTGGTCATCCCGACCGGCGGGTGGCTGCAGGCCGTGCAGTCGCTCACCGGCGGGCGCGGCGCGGACGTCGTGTACGACTCGGTCGGCACCACGCTGCGAGAGAGCCTCGATGCCGCGCGCACCGGCGGCACGGTCGTGTTCTACGGCATGGCCGCGGGCGACCCGGCGCCCGTGGACCCGCGGCTGCTCATGGATCGCTCGCTCACGCTGGTGGGCGGGGACCTGTGGAACGTGCTGACGACCGCCCAGGCGCGCCGGACTCGTGCGACGGAGCTGTTCGGTTGGATCCGCTCAGGCGCCGTCGCGCTGCGCATCTCGCAGACGGTCGCGTTGCGAGACGGCGCGCAAGCCCATCGCGCGCTGGAAAGCCGCCAGACCATCGGCAAGATCGTGCTGCTGCCCTGAGCGCGGGGGCGGGCGTGATCCGGCGTGATCCGGCGCCAGCAGGCGGCGCCCGGGCCGCCTGGCCGCTTACTGCGCCGGCTTCCTGAACCGCAGCACGAAGCGGTCGGTCTTGCCGCGGATCGCCGGATCGAACACCTTCAGCGTGCGGTCGTCGGCGGGATTGGCCAGCGCATCGGTTTCGCCGTCCAGCACGAAGCCGGCCTTCATCACTTCGGCCTTCACCGTCTCGCGATCGATCCGGTGCAGGTCCTCGGTGTTCTTCAGACCTGACCCCGCCACGGCGGAGTGGTCGGCCACGATGTAGTAGCCGCCCGGCTTCAGCAGGCTGAAGACCGCCTGGTTGTAGGCGTTCACGTCAGCCCCCTTCATGAAGCTGTCGTGGAAGTCGTGATAGTTCTCGAAGGTCCAGAAGACGTCGAGCGTGTTGTGGATCGCCGCCGGCGGCTGCGCCGCGAGCGGGCTCGAGGTCGCTTCGACGTTGCCATGGCCCGGCTCTGCCGTGATGGCCCGGGCAGTGGCCAGTGGATTCGACTTGAAGCCGGCGAACTCGGCCGGCACGTAGGCGTAGACCCGGCCTTGCGGTCCCACCAGCGTCGAGAAGAGTCGCGTCCAGTAGCCGCTGCCCGGCACCGCGTCGATGACCTTGTCGCCGGGCTTCACCTTGGAGAAGGCGACCAGGTCCACCGGTCGGCGCGAGGCGTCCTGCTGGACGTCCTTGGCCGGTCGGCTCGCATCGGCGACCGCGGCGCTGACCGCGGGCGAGGCAGCCATCGAGGCGGCGGGCGTCTGCGCCACGGCCACTGAGGACACGAGCGCCGCGGCGGTCGCGATGGCAAACAGTCTTGAACTCATCGTGGATCCTTCTGCAAGTTGATGATGGCTGGCCGCTTCAGGCCGCATAGCCCTTGGATGCCCGCATCGTCAGCGCGACCGTCGTGCCCTTGTCGGGCGCGCTCGCTATCCTGAGCGTCGCCCCCAGCGTCTGGGCCCGTTCCCGCATCGACGCGAGCCCCATGTGCCCGTGCTTGCCGGTCGCCGCCAGATCCACCGGCATGCCGGCACCGTCATCGCGCAGCTCGACCTGAAGCCGCCACCATCCGAAGCGCCAGGTCATTGTGATCCGGTTGGCCCGGGCATGCCGGAAGGCATTCAGCAGCGCCTCGCCGAAGATCAGCCGCAGCTCGTCGCGGACCTCCGCCCGCAGCGGGCGCTCCTGGCCGAGGATCTCGAGCCGGAACTCGCCGTCGTAGTCCCGCGCCAGCTGCGAGGCGATGTCCTCCAGCGCCCGCGGCAGACTGGCGCCGACCGGCGCGGTGCCGCGCAGCGCCATCACGCGACGCCGGCTCTCGTCCAGAACGCCGTCGGCCATCACCAGGTCCGCGTCGATCGCCGCGCGCACCGGGTGCGCCGCCGGCAGCTGCGCCGAGTGCGTCTCGAATCGCAGGATCAGCCCCTGCACGCCCTGCAGCAAGGTGTCGTGCAGCTCGCGGGCGATGCGCTCGCGCTCGGCCATGCGGGTGCGCATCTTCTCGCGCGCCCGCCGCGCGGCCTGCCTCAGGCGCAGCCGGTGCAAGGCCCAGATCAACGCGATCGCCGCCGCCCCGCACAGCACGCGGAACACCACCGTCTGATACCAGGCGGCCGGGATGACGATGTCCTGGACCGCTTCCTCCGGCGCCACGACGCCGTCGCTGTTGATGGCCAGGACATGGAATCGGTAGCTCCCCGGCCCGAGGCTGTTGTAGACCGTCTCCCGCCGCGCACCGGCGTCGCGCCAGCGGGTGTCCACGCCATCCAGCCGGTAGCGGAAACGCACCCGTTCCGGCACCGCGAGGTTGGCCGCGGAGAAGCGCAGCTCCATCATCTCGGCGTGTCGGGGCAGCGTCACCGGCTCGCCCGACGGGTAGTCGACGCCATGGGCGCGCAAGCCGGTGATGCGGACCACCGGCGCCACCGGGTTGTGGCGCGGCCGCAGGGGATCCAGCCACGCCACGCCGGTCGTGCCCGCGAACCACAGGCGACCGTCCGCGGCCTCCACCACGCTCGGCTGCGGCCAGAACGCCGTCGCGCCGCCGGGATGCCCGTCCAGCGTGTCCAGCACCTCGACCGTCAAGGGCCGCGCGGGATCGTCGAGGTAGGCGCGCAGGTCGTCGCGCCGCACGTGCACCGCGCCCTTGCGCCCGTTGAGCCAGAGATCGCCGGTCACCGTCTCGGCGATGCCGGACACGCCGGCCAGCGTTTCCGGCACCTCGGTCGTCAAGGGCACGAAGCGCTTGTCCCCGAGGATCGCCACGCCGCGCTCGCCCGCGATCAGCAGGCGCGTGCGGCCGGCGTAGACATGCAGGACGTCGCCCACGTCGACGCCCTGCGCCGGTCCGAACCGGCGCACCTTGCCGTCGTTCCAGCGCAGGACCTGGTTGTCCTTGAGTCCGAACCAGTAGGTGCCGTCGCCGGCCCAGGCCACCGCCGCCTCCAGCGGCGAGGGCAGGCCGGGCAAGGCCAGCGGCTGCCAGCGGCCGTTCTCCCAGGTCTGCACGCCGCCGCGCTGGAAGGCCACCATCAGGCCGTCGCCGTAGGGGACGATGCCGCTGATCCACCGCTCGCCGACACCCGGCGGTCGGGGGACCTCCGCCCATCGCGCGCCCTCCCGGCGCCAGAGCCCCGCCGGCCCGACCAGCCAGAGCCGCCCCTGACGGTCGCGGCCCGTCGCGGTGATCTGCGCGCCCGGCGCCGCGACCTTCCCGGCCTCGCTCGCGCTGCCCGACAGGCGCCACACGGTCGACGCCACCGGCGAGAACGCCGCCACGGTCACCCCGCCGTCCGGATCCGCCGCGAGCGCGAAGTTGCTGGTGGCTCGCGGCAACGGCGCCGGCACGAGCGGGGCGCGCCGGAAACGGTCCAGGCCGGTCTTGGTCGCGACCCACAGGCTGCCCTCCGCGTCCTCCAGGATCATCATCCCGAAATCGCCCGAGAGACCCTCGGGAGCGGCGAAGCGCTCGTACTCGCCGCTCAGCGGCACGCGGTCCCCTTCCAGCGGCCAGGGCAGCCGGCGGCGGCACAGGCCGGCCGGGCAGAAGACGGTCCACAGGTTGCCGTCGCGGTCCACCACCGTGGACGATCCACGCCGCGTCGACAGCCGGGGATCCCCCGCGACGGGCAGGCGCGACAGCGCCGGCACCTTGCGCATCTCGTTCGCGAAGACCAGCCAGGCCTCGCTGCGCAGGACCTGCAGGCTGGTCGCGTCCTTGCAGTCGCCGACCATGCGGAATCGTTGCTCGCCCAGCGGCAGTCCGAGCAGGCGCTCGTTGTCGCAGAGCCAGACCGTGCCGCGACCGTCCACGACCACGCCGTCGATGGCGCGGCCTTCCACGCCCCACGACGCGTCGATGCGTTGCCAGCGATCGTTCTCGAAGCGGAAGAGCTCCGTGGCGCCGCCCGCCCAGATCACACCGTCCGCGTCCTCCGCGATGTACCGGATGCGGGTCGACGCCACCGGTTCCGTGGCCGGCACGCGCCAGACCTGATCCCCGCGGATGCGCACCAGCCCGCGCGGGAAAAAGGCTGCCCACAGGTCGCCGCCGGACGTGGCCAGCACCTTCGCCACGGTGCCCGACGGGAACTCCGCGGGCGGCGTCGGGTGGAAGCGCTCGAAGCGCACGCCGTCGAAGCGCGTCAGGCCGTTCGGCCCGCCCATCCAGAGCAGGCCGTCCGGCGTCTGGGCCATGGTCCAGGTTTCCATCGGCACGCCATCGGCCGCCGTCCAGGCGCGGTGATGGAACTGGTTCAAGGCCAGCGTGCGATCGAGCGCCCGGGCCGGACCCGCGGCCAGCAGCAGCATCGCGACCAGCATGGCGACCGGCAGCGCCATCATGAGCCCCGCGATCCCGCGCCACCCCGCTGCCACCGGCGAAGGCCGCGGCGCGAAGCGGGGGGCGACGGACGTTGCGAGGGCCAGGGTCATGGGGCCGGAACACTAGCAGATGCAGGGGGAGGAACGGGCGAGCCGCGGCGGTGGGACGAGGCGGTGGGGCGCGGCGCCGGCGCGACAGATCCGGGCTAACTCTTTCGAGGGAGGGGCATCGGCCCCGCGGGCGATCCGGACCGTCGGCTGCGGCTACGCTTGGCCCTCCGCGCCGCCGATCCTGGCGCCTCCGACCTGACCGCTGACCGCGCGTGAACGACTCCGCTCCGACTTCCTCCCCCATCACCGTGATGGCTGTCGACGACCATGCGCTGATGCGCAGCGGCATCACGACGGTCATCGACGCCGAGCCCGACATGCGCATGGTGGCCGAGGCCACGACCGGCCTGGAAGCGCTGTCGCGCTTCCGCCAGCACCAGCCCGACGTGACGCTGATGGACCTGCGGATGCGGGACATGGACGGCATCGAGGCGATGACCGCCATCCGGCGCGAGTTCCCGCAGGCGCGGATCGTGATCCTGACGACCTTCCCCGGCGACTTCCAGGCCGCGCGCGCGATCAAGGCGGGCGCGGTGGGTTATCTGCTCAAGGGGCTGATGCGCACCGAGCTGCTGGACACCATCCGCGGCGTGCATGCCGGCCGGATGATGGTGCCGCCGGCGATCGAGGCCGCCATCGCGCAGCACGCCGGCAGCCGCGCGCTGTCGCTGCGCGAGACGCAGGTGCTGCGCCTGGTGGCGCTGGGTCATGCCAACAAGGAAGTGGCGGAGCATCTCTCGCTGACCGAAGAAACGGTGAAGGTCCACATGCGGACCATCCTCGGCAAGCTGGCCGCGAAGGACCGCACGCATGCCGTCACGATCGCGCTGAAGCGCGGGATCATCGAGCTCTGATCGAGCGCTGATCGAGCGCTGATCGATTGCCGCTCCGACCGGCCGGCGTCCTGCGCGACCTGGCCACATGTCAGACGTTCGTATCGTTGCCTGCGCCCATCCGGTTCAACGCGATGGGCGGCTGCGGCGTGGTGGCCGCGGGCTCGTCCTTCTTGAACAGGGGGGCCATGTTCATCTTGGCGTTGATCCAGAAGTTGAGGCCGGCCCAGGCCGGCGCGCTGGACGCCGCCGCCTTGGCGAACGCGTTGCCGTCCGCCAGCGCCTTGCCCAGGCCCACGGGAATGCCCACCGGCAAGGTCAGGCCCCAGTTGATCATCATGCGGGCGGCCATGCCGGCCTTCATCGTCGCGTAGTCCACCTGGTCGTTGACGGCGGTGCCGCCGGTCGCACCGGGCAGCTTGCTCTTCATCACGGTGCTGGTCAGGTCGGACACGGTGTCGAACCCGGCGCTCACGGCGCGCTGCGCCACGGCGGTGACCATCATCGCGGTGGCCTGCGCCATCGGTTCCGGCATGCCCTTGGCCTTGAAGGCCTCCGTCATCGCGGGCGTCAGCTTGTTGGCCAGGGCCACGCCGCTCATGCCGCCGGCGATCGCCGTCCACATGTCGTTGAAGCCGGCCATCACGCGCGGGCCCTCGCGCTGCATGAAGGTGTCCCCCGGCAGCTTGATCGTCGCGCCCAGCGAGGGCCGGGTCTTCATGTGCTCGCCGATGAACTCCTTGCCCAGCGCGGCCGCCAGTCCGCCCAGCACATTCGAGGACACGCCCAGCGCCTCCTTCGACGCCCCCGCCGCGCCGGCGCTCATCAGCGTGATCGCCTGCACCGCCCAGGCGATCGCGTGGCCGCCGCCGTAGGTCGTCGCACGCTGTCCGAGCGTGGCCAGCAGGGCGTCGGTGAGTTGCTTGGCGGAGACGTTGGCGGACGGCGTGCCGGTGGTGCCGGTTGCGGCGTTGGTTGCGTTGGCGTTGGTCGTGGCGTTGCTAGTGGCGTTGCTAGTGGCGTTGGTAGAGGCGTTGGTAGAGGCGTTGGTAGTGGCGTTGGCGGCGTTGGCGGTGGTGGTGGTCACTGCCGCGGTCGTGGTGTTGGCGGCGGCCGTCACGGTTGCGGCCGCAGCGGCTGAGGTCGGCGTAGGTGTCGGCGTCTGGGGTGACGTGAGATTCAGCCGCGTCGGTGCGGCGGACGGCCTGGTCGGCGGCTTCGTCGCGAGCAGCGACGGTCCGCCGAGCGACGTCGCAGGGCGCTTGCCCGCAACGACCGAACTCTCCGGCACCTGGGGCTTGTTCTCGGAGACCGGCGACTCGGGCAGGGGCACCTTGCTCGGCGATACGGGGCTGTCGGGCAGCGCCACCTTGCTGGGCGAGACCGGCGTTTCAGGCAGAGGCACCTTGCTCGGCGACACAGGGCTGTCGGGCAACGCGATCTTGCTCGGCGAGACCGGCGACTTTGGCGTGTTCGGCGCCCTCGGCGTTTCCGGCAGCGCCACCTTGCTCGGCGACACGGGCGTCTCGGGCAAGGGCACCTTGCTTGGCGACACGGGCGTCTCGGGCAAGGGCACCTTGCTTGGCGACACGGGCGTCTCAGGCAGAGGCACCTGACTCGGCGAGACACGCTCCGTCCTGGCCGGTGGGACGTTGGTGTCGATCCTCAACGTCGGGCGTGTTGGCGCAGGATTCCCGGACGTCGACGCCGTCGCCGCATGCCGTTGAGACGGCAGCGTCGGCAAGGAATTCGAGCGGCGCGGCGGAGCGCCGGCGCCGGCGGAAGAAGGGCCAGTGGGACGCGCCGCCAATCCCGGGAACTGCGTCGCTGCGCCGCCGCCCTGCCCGCCTGCCGGCGTCGACACCGGGGTGTTGGGCGGGGCGCCGGGCGTGGTGTCGATCGGCGACGAGACGGCGCGGTTCTGGACCTTGGGCAACATGAGCGCCTTCCTTTGCAGACGTGGTCTGCCGGCGACATCAGGAGGTCCACGTCGAACGCCACGCGGGCGCCCGAACCTCATCCGGCAGCGAGGAAGTCACTGTCGGACGGCGATGCCTGCATGGCATTCGCGCAGGCGAATCGGCGGACGGTGATGCGAAGCGCCACGACATCGGCACCGACAGTGCCATGACCACGTCATCCGGCGTTCAACACCCGCGCTACTCCGATGCCGATCTGAACGAGCGCTACGCCGCTCGACTTCCTCATTCACTGGCCTGACAGACATCACATGAATGCAATGACAGAACATCGGACGCCTGACATCACCGTGGGTGAATGGATCGAACAGGCGGTCAAGGAACATCAGATCCGCGAGGCGCTTCCGAAGAATGCGCCAATCGTCCAATGGGTCAATCGGAACTCTGACGAGCCGCCGCCGCCCCGCAACCCCGTGCTGGACCTCCTCACCTCGTCCTGAGCGCCCTCAGCGATTCACCATCACGATCCCCGCCGCCAGCCCTGCGAGCGCGAGCATCAGGCGCGGGGTGATCGGCTCGCCGAGCAGCAGCGCGCCAGCGATGAGACCGAACAGCGGCGTGCTCAAGGTGAAGCTGGACAGCTTGGTCGCCGGGTAATGGCGGATCAGCCAGAACCACAGCAGGTAGCTCACGAACGACACGATCACCGCCTGGAAGCCGAACAGCCCCAGCAGGCGCCAGGACCAGTCGAGCGGCAGCGACTCGCCGCTGGCCATCGCCCCGGCGGCGAGCGCGATCGCCGAGATCGCCAGCTGGTACAGCAGCGTCTTCTCCGCGCTGGCGGAAGACAGCTTCGTCGCGCGGATCGCCAGCGTCGTGCCGCCCCACAGCAGCGCGGCCAGCACGCCCAACGCGTCGCCCAGCCACTGCAGGGTCTGTCCGGTCCCGTGCAGGCCCTCGCCGAAGGCGAAGGCCACCGCGCCGAAGGCGATCAACAACCCCGCGGCCTGCCGCTTCGTCAGGCGCTCGGCCGGTGAGATCAAGGGCATGCCCAGCGCGACGACGAACGGGGACAGGTAGAGGAAGACCACCATCCGCGACGCCGTCGTGTACTGCAGGCCGACGAAGATGCAGGCGAATTCGGCCGCGAACAGCAGGCCGGCGAGCAGGCCGCCCGGCAGGCTGCCGTCACGGCGGAACAGCGCGATGCCGCGCGCCGCCGCAAACCCCCACACCAGCGCGCCGGCCAGGCCCGAGCGCAGCGCGGCCTGCCAGAGCGGGCCGATCTCCGTCAGCGCGGCCTTGGCCGCGACCTGGTTCAGGCCCCACAGCACGCAACATCCCAGAAGGATGACCACCGCCGTGCTGTCGAGATGTTGCTTGCGTTCCATGGGGCCGGATCATGCCCGGCAGCTCGTGCGGCCACTGGCGCGGCGTGTCCAGACCCGCACGGCCAGCGCACACAGCAGTGCCGTCGCCACGCCGGCGAGCAGCCCCGTCAGGTGCGCCAGCGGCGCGATCGCGATGTTCCAGCCGTCCCAGTGGCGCAAGGCGGGCATTGCCAAGGGGCGCTCCGCCGCGACCTTCACGATCAGCCCGAGGCCGATGAGCAGGCCGATCACCCGCTCCCGCCCGTGCGACGCCCGCCTCCGCATCATCCCGATCGCCGCCACCGCGACGCCCGCATGCAGCACGCCGGACGCACCGCCGAAACGCTCGAGCGTCGGCTCGATCAGCAGGCCGAATTGCGTCAGCGGCCAGGCCAGCAGCCAGGCCGCCGCGTCACGCGCGGTCAGCCGCGCGGCGACGCCGAGCAGGCCGACCACGGCGCAGCCGGCCAGGTTCGCGATCAGGTGTTGCGGACTCCAGTGCAGCCATGCCGCGCTGACGGCCCGCCACGGCTCGTGTCCCGCGAGTCCCGGCCGCCATGCCATCGCCGCCTGCACCTGCGGCGCCTGGATCCAGGCCACCAGCGAACCGACGGCCAGCGCCATCGCGACGAGGAGCCACGTGCGTCCCGGCATCCGGCGTCCCGCTGCCGGCGCTCAGCCGAAGACGGCCCGCCAGAGCGCCAGCACCGCCTCGCGCTGCGGCTGGAGCGCCTCGGCGGCCTCGGCGTCGAGCGAGGTCGACTGCTCGTTCAGCCGCGCACGGTGCTGCACCCGGCGCAGTTCGCGATAGGCGTCGGCGGCCGCCCGCCCCACGTCGGCGGGCAGCAGCCCGGCCGATTCCGCGCGCTGCAGCAGGGCGATGTTGCCGGCGTTGGCCAGCAGCTCCGGATGCTGCGCGGAGTGCGCCAGGATCAGGTACTGCAGCGCGAACTCGGCGTCCACCATGCCGCCCGGGCTGTGCTTGACGTCGAAGAAGCCGACGCGCGCGGTCCGCGCCGCACGCAGCTTCTCGCGCATGGCGACGACCTCCTCGCGAAGCGCCGCCGGATCGCGCGGCGCCGTCAGCACCGCGCGGCGCGTGGCCTCGAAGCGCTCGGCCAGCGACGCATCGCCAGCGCAGAAACGCGCCCGCGTGATCGCCTGGTGTTCCCAGGTCCAGGCCGTGTTGCTGCCGCGCCCGCCCTGGTAGTTCTCGAACGAGGACAGCGAGGTCACCAGCAGCCCTGAATTCCCGTTGGGTCGCAGCGCGGTGTCGATGTCGAAGAGCTCGCCGGCCGCCGTGCGGATCGTCAGCCAGGTGATCAGCTTGCGGATGAAGGCGCCGTAGATCTCGGCCGCGTTCTCATCCTCGTCGTCGAAGAGGAAGACCAGATCCAGGTCGCTGCCGTAACCCAGCTCCTTGCCGCCCAGCTTGCCGTAGGCGATCACCGCCAGGCGCGGCGCCGGACGGTGCTTCTGCTTGAGGCGGTCCCAGGCCCAGTCGAGCACGCACTGCAGCGTGGCGTCCGCGAGCAGCGACAGCTCGTCGGCGACCTGCTCGACGCTGATCTGCCCTTCCACGTCCCGCACCAGCGTGCGGAAGACCTCGGCGTGATGTGCGCGGCGCACGCTGTCGAGCAGCGCATCCTCGCTCGCCTCGCCGTGTTCGGCCCAGGCGTCGTGGCGCGCCTGCAGGTCCTGGATGAAGGCCGGCCCGTCGAAGCGCTCGAGCAGCAGGCGCGCGTCGGCCAGTTCATCGATCACGCCGGGATGCTGCATCAGGTAGCGCATCGGCCAGCGCGCCAGACCCAGCAGCCGCAGCAGCCGGCCTTGCACGGCGGGCCGCTCGACCAGCAGCGCCAGGTAGCTCTCGCGGCGCAGCAGCGGCTCGATCCAGTCGACGAAACGCTGCGCCGCGTCCATCGTGCACTCGCCCTGCCGCACCGCCTGCGCCGCGCGTCCGACCAGCTTGGCCAGACGCAGCCGCGATTCCTCGCGCAGGTTCTGCACCCGCGCCTGCTGCGCCCAGCGGCGCACGTTGGCCGCCAGCTCCGGCGGCAGTTTCTCGAGGAACTCCTCGCTGTCGATCGGCAGCGGCGGACCGCCGCACATGCCGTTCCTGCAATTGCCCTTGCCGCCGGGCGAGACGCCGTCGTGCAGCAGCGCGTCGAATTCGGTCGCGACCAGCTCCCGCACCTCCATCAGCTTGTCCAGCAGCGGACAGGCGCGGCTGTCGCAGGTCAGGCACAGGCTGCGCGCGATCCAGCCGATGTCCTCGTCCGACGCCGGCAGGCAGTGCGTCTGCTGGTCGTCCAGGTACTGGATGCGGTGCTCGACGCGGCGCAGGAAGTCGTAGCCCTTGGCCAGCGCCGCGGCGGTCTCGGGCTTCATCAAGCCGCGCGCGGCCAGCCGCGTCAGCGCCTTCAGCGTCGAGCGGGTGCGGATCTCGGGGAACTGCCCGCCGCGCACCACCTGCAGCAGCTGGACGATGAATTCGATCTCGCGGATGCCGCCGCGCGACAGCTTGACGTCGTTGGCCCGCTCCGGCCGGCCGGCGGCGCGGCGCTGCGCTTCGTCGCGGATCTTGCGGTGCAGTTGCCGCAGGCCTTCGAAGACGCCGTAATCCAGATAGCGCCGGTAGACGAAAGGCGTCACCAGGCTGCGCAGCTGCATCGCGCGGCCATCCTTGACGCTCGCGCGCGGCGCGACGACACGGCTCTTTAGCCAGGCGAAGCGCTCCCATTCCCGACCCTGGACGAGGAAGTACTCCTCCAGCATCGCCATGCTCACGGCGGGCGGCCCGGAGTTGCCGTTGGGCCGCAGCGCGAGGTCGACGCGGAAGACCTGGCCGTCCTCGGTGACGTCGCCGATCAGCGTCGACAGCCGCCGCGACAGCTGCGCGAAGTACTCGTGCGCGGAGATCCTGTGGCCGCCGGCGGCGTTGCCCGAGGTGAGGCCGTCTTCCTCGTAGACATAGATCAGGTCGATGTCGGACGAGACGTTGAGTTCGCGCCCGCCGAGCTTGCCCATGCCGACGACCCAGAAGTCGATGTCCTGGCCGACGGCGTCGCGCGGCGCGCCGTAGTCGGCGTCGAGTTCGGCGCGGCAGTGGGCGACGCCGATGTCCAGCGCCACTTCCGCCAGGTGCGTCATCGCCTGCGTCACGTCGGTCATCGGAGCGCCCTGCTCGACGTCGAGCACGGCCAGCCGCTCCATCAC
The DNA here is from genome assembly GCA_946886855.1 of uncultured Roseateles sp. The sequence continues at coordinate 56,726 of CAMPJJ010000001.1, forward strand.
CAGCTGACGCATCACGCGCAGCGCGGCGGGGAGCGGGCGCCCGGTTTGCCGAAGCCGGTCCACGACGGCACGCATCGTGACGTCGTCCGGCAGCCCGGGCGGCAGCAACGGCAATTCAGCCGCGTAACGGCGGCGGATGCGCTGAACGAAACGGCTGTGGTCCGCGGACGCGGCGGGTGTCGGAACGCCCGCCGGGTCGACGGTTGCCGAGGCAACTGAATCCATCGGTAAAGAATGCTCTCGCTGGCTCATGGCCGGAATGGCTGTGCTAGATTCGGCGACCGCCGTCCACCCTTACATGTCTTCGTCCGCCGCCACCAGTTCTGACTCCGGTTCCGTGGTCGCGAAGCGACGCTGGTGGGCACGTTGCGCCCTCTGGCTCGGGGTGGCTTCCGCAGGGGTTTTCTCCCTGCTGATCGCGGCCTGGCTGGCATTGCACTGGGCGATTCTGCCCCACATCGACGACTGGCGACCCCAGCTCGAAAAGCAGGCCACCCAGGCATTGGGGGTACCGGTGAAGATCGGCGCCATCAGCGCCAGATCCTCGGGCTGGATCCCCACGCTGGACCTGCGCGATGTCCGGGTCATCGACACCGCCGGCCACGAGGCCCTGCATCTGCCGCGCGTCAGCGCCGCACTGTCGCCGCGCTCGCTGCTGGTCTTCGAACTGCGCTTCTCCCAGCTGCTGCTGGACAGCCCGGAGCTGCTGCTGCGCCGCGACGCCAAAGGCCGCGTCTTCATCGCCGGCCTCAGCGTCGACGGCCCCGCCGACGCGCAGGCCTCGGACGACGCCGCCGACTGGTTCTTCGAGCAGCATGAATTCGTCATCCTGCACGGCCGCATCCGCTGGGTCGACGAGCTGCGCGCGGCGCCGCCGCTGGAGCTCTTCGACCTGAACCTGGTGCTGCGCAACGGCCTGCGCCGCCACCGGCTGCGGCTGGATGCGACGCCGCCGGCCGGCTGGGGCGAGCGCTTCACGCTGCGGGGCGAGTTCACGCAGTCCCTGCTGGACCGGCCCGGCGCGGTGCAGCGCTGGAGCGGGCAGCTCTTCGGCCACCTGCCGCGCACCGACGTCAGCGAGCTGCGCCGTTACGTGGACCTGCCCTTCGAACTCAACGAGGGCGACGGCGCCTTGCGCGCCTGGCTGGACATCGATCGCGGCGAGCCGCGCAGCCTGACCCTGGACATGGGCCTGCGGGCGGTGAAGCTGCGCGTCGCGCCGGGACTGCCGGAACTGGCGCTGGCCAGGATCGGCGGCCGGCTGGTGCTGAAGCAGACGCCGGCATCGCTGTCGCTGGAAGCCCGGCAGCTCGGCTTCCAGGCAGGCGACGGCCTCGACTGGCCGCGCTCGGACTGGCTGCTGGACGTGAAGCGCGACCCGAAGACCGGTCTGCTGACCGGCGGGGACTTCCAGGCGCAGCAGCTGGACCTGACGCTGGGCTCCCAGATCCTGGCGCGGCTGCCGCTGGCCGAATCGCAGCGCCAGTTGATCGCCGACATGAAGCCCGGCGGCTTGCTCCATGCGCTGCAACTGCATTGGGACGGTCCGCTCGACGCGCCGCGCAGCTACCGGGCCAAAGGCCAGCTGCAGGGCCTGCACCTGACGGCCGCGGCGCCGGAATCGCCGGCGGATCCAGGCTCCGCGCCGCCGACCGGCCGGCCCGGCGTCAGCGGCGCCGACCTGCAGTTCGACGCCAATGAGCAGGGCGGCACCGCCACGCTGGCGATCAACGACGGCCAGGTGACGCTGCCCGGCGTCTTCGAGGAAGCGTCCGTGCCGCTCAAGCAGGCGCAGGCCAGCCTGCGCTGGCAGGCACAGCGTCCGGCGCCGCCCGTCGGCGGCAAACGCGCGCCGGCGCCGGCGCCTGTCACTGTGCCTGCGCCTGTCGCTGTCCCCATCGTGGCCCCGGCGACGGGGACGCTGGCGGCGGCCTCGGTGGCGAGCGCGGCCTCGGCCCCCGCCGAGCCCCGCACGCGCTGGTCGGTGCAGTTCAGCGGCGTGCGCATCGCCAACGACGACCTGCGCGCCGAGATCGACGGTTCCTGGCAGAGCGGCGACGGCAAGCGCCCGCACGATGCCGGCAAGCTCGACCTGACCGGCCGCATCGACGAGATCCGCGCGCCGCGCGTGCTGCGTTACCTGCCCGCCTCGATGGGGCGGGACGCCCGGCGCTACGTCCGCGACGCGATCCGCGACGGCAGCGTCCACAAGATCCAGCTGCGGCTGCAGGGCGACCTGCTCGAGTTCCCCTTCGACGCGCCGCGCAGCAAGGGCCAGTTCCGCGTCTCCGGACAGGTCCGCAACCTGACGCTGGCCTACGTGCCCAGCCATCCGGCCGAGGACGATCACCCGGCCTTCCAGTCGCCCTGGCCGGTGATGGAGCAGTTGGACACCGAGCTGATCTTCGACCGCGCCTCGATGAGCCTGCGCAATGCCAGGGCGAAGCTGATGGGCGTGGAGCTCACCAACGTGCAGGGCGCCATCCCCGACCTGTACCACCACGCCCCGGTGCTGGAGATCGACGGCCAGGCGCGCGGCGCGCTGGCGGACGCGCTGCGTTACGTGAAGAGCTCGCCGGTCGCGGCGCTGACCAGCCACGTGCTGGACAACACCAGCGCCACCGGTCCGATGGCGCTCAAGCTCAACCTGCGGCTGCCGCTGGCGCACATCGACGACACGACGGTGAAGGGCCTGGTCACGCTGACCGGCAACGACGTGCGCCTGCGGCCCGACACCCCGCTGCTCGGCCAGGCCAAGGCCCTGGTGAGCTTCGACCAGAAGGGGCTGCAGATCCGCGGCGGCCAGGCGCGCGTGCTGGGCGGCGACGCGAGCTTCGACGGCGGCAGCCAGCCCGACGGCTCGATGCGTTTCGCCGCGTCGGGCACGGTGACGGCCGACGCGCTGCGCAATGCGCCGGAGCTGGGCCTGCAGCAGGTCGCCTCGGTGATGACCGGCCAGACCGCCGTGCGATTCGAGCTGGGCGTGCTCAAGGGCGGACAGACGGAGATCACCGTCGCCAGCCCGATGCAGGGCATCGCGCTGAACCTGCCGGCGCCGATGCGCAAGGCCGCGGACGAGCCCTGGCCCCTGCGCATCGCCACGCGGGCGATCGCGGCCCCGGCGGGCTCGCAGCGCGAGGAACTGCGCGTCGAGGCCGGCCCGCTGCAGGCGCTCTACCAGCGCGACGTGACGCACGAGGCCAAGGTCCTGCGCGGCGCGATCGCCGTGCGCGAGAAGCTGCCCGAGCTGCCGGCGCAGGGCGTCGTCGCCCGCGCCACCTTCGACCAGATCAACGCCGACGCCTGGCAGAACGCGCTGCCGGCACTGAGCGGCGCGAAGGAAGGCGCGGCGCTCGACAGCGCGACCGAGGGCATGGCCGAGGGCGGGTATGCGCCGTCGCAGCTCACGCTGAAGGCGCAGACGCTGCAGGTCTCGGGCCGCACGCTGAACGCGGTCACGGCCGGCATCTCGCACGACGCCGGCGCGGGCTGGCGCGTGTCGATGGACGCGCAGCAGTTGAGCGGCCTCATCGAGGTCCGCGCCGCGAAGCCCAACCAGCCCGGACGCGTGTATGCGCGGCTGTCGCGCTTGTCCGTGCCCCGCAGCGATGTCGACGGCGTCGAGCAGCTGCTCGAGAAGCAGCCGAAGTCGGTGCCGACGCTGGACATCGTCGTCGAGGACTTCGAGCTGCGCGGCAAGCGGCTGGGCCGGCTCGAGATCGACGCCCAGCAGCAGAGCGACGCGCGCGACTGGCGCCTCGGCCGGCTCGTGCTCAAGAGCCCCGACGCGACGCTGAGCGCGTCCGGCAAGTGGGCGCCGGCGCCGGGTCAGGCCTTGCGCCGGACCGAACTCGACTGGAAGCTGGACGTCGCGGACGCGGGCAAGCTGCTGGAGCGGCTCGGCCAGGGCCAGGTCTTGCGCGGCGGCAAGGGCGAACTCACCGGACAGGTGGCCTGGCAGGGCTCGCCGCTCTCGCCGGACTACGCCAGCATGAGCGGCCAGTTGAACGTCGAGATGGAGAAGGGCCAGTTCCTCAAGGCCGAGCCCGGCGTCGGGCGGCTGCTGGGCGTGCTCAGCCTGCAGTCCATCCCGCGGCGCCTGATGCTGGACTTCCGCGACGTGTTCGCGGAGGGTTTCGCCTTCGACAACGTCACCGGCGACATCAAGATCGGCAAGGGCGTGGCCCGCAGCGACAACCTGCGCATGAAGGGCCTGCAGGCCGCCGTGCTCATCGAGGGCAACGCCGACCTGGCCGCCGAGACGCAGGACCTGCACGTGCTGGTCCTGCCCGAGATCAACGCCGGCGGCGCCGCGCTCGCCTATGCGGCGGTGAACCCGGCCATCGGGCTGGGCGCCTTCCTGGCGCAGTGGCTGCTGCGCAAGCCGCTCGCCGCCGCCAGCAGCGAGGAATTCCGCGTCACCGGCACCTGGTCCGATCCGCGCATCGAGCAGCTGCCGCGCCGCGCCCAGCCGCAGGGCAGCTACAACAGCACGGCCACCGCGCAAGGAGAGTCCGCCCCATGAGCACGCCATCCCCCACCCCCGGCTCGCCAGGCGCCGCGCCGGTCACCGTCGCCGCGATCCAGATGGTCTCCACCCCTCGGCTGGAGGAGAACCTCGCACGCGCCCGTCACTGGATCGGCGAGGCCGCCCGGCAAGGCGCCGCGCTGGTGTCGCTGCCGGAGTACTTCTGCCTGATGGGCCACAAGGACACCGACAAGCTGCCTTTCGCCGAACGGCCCGGAGACTTCGACGCGCCCATCCAGGGCACGCTCAGCCGCGCGGCGCGTGAGCACGGCGTGTGGATCCTCGGCGGCACGCTGCCGATGGCGATCCCCGGCGCGCCGGTGCCCGCGGAGCGGGTGCGCAACACCACCTGCGTCTTCGCGCCGGACGGCTCGCTGAGCGCGCGCTACGACAAGCTCCACCTCTTCTGCTACGACAACGGCCGCGAGCGCTACGACGAGGCCCGCGTGCTGGAGGCCGGCGAGGCGCCGGTGACGGTGGACGCGGCGATCCCCGGCGGTCCCGCGCTGCGCGTGGGGCTGTCGATCTGCTACGACCTGCGCTTCCCCGAGCTGTACCGCGCGATGAGCTTCAGCGGCGAGCGCCCGCTCGACCTGATCAGCGTGCCGGCCGCTTTCACCTTCACGACGGGTCAGGCCCATTGGGAGCTGCTGCTGCGCGCCCGCGCGGTCGAGAACCAGGCCTATGTCATCGCGGCCGCCCAGGGCGGCACGCACGAGAACGGCCGCCGCACCTGGGGCCACAGCATGATCGTCGACCCCTGGGGCGAGGTCCTGGCCTGCGTGCCCGAGGGCGAAGGCCTGGCGGTGGCCCGGATCGATCCGGCGCGCATCGCGCAGGTGCGCGAGCAACTGCCCGCGCTGCAGCACCGGCGGCTCTGAGCCCCGGAGGATCAGCCCCCGACACTGAGCCTCGAAAGCGGTCCACTTCGGGCGATCGGCGCCCGGCTCGCGCAGGCAAGATGCCCGGCATGATCGACCGTCGCCCCGCTCCCTCCCGTTCCGCGCTGGCCTCGCTGGCCGCCACGGCGTGCGCCTGCGCGCTGCTGGCGGGATGCGGCACGCCGGCCCGTCCGCTGGAGTCCTCGCTGACCGACATGGAGTCGCTGCAGCTGCGCTCGTGGCTCAGTCCGCAGCTGCGGCGCAACATCGACCTGCTGCCGGTCACCGGCGGCCAGGAGACCTCGCGCTGGTGGGGCACCCGGATCAATGCGATGACGCTGAACCAGACCTACCAGGAGTCGCTGCGGCGCCTGGGTCTGATGCCCGACGTTCCCGACACCGGCCGCTACCAGTTGCAGGTCGAGGTGCTGGCCTTGGCGCAGCCGAACGTGCCGGTGCTGCCGGAGGTCGCCCTCTCCGTCCGCTACACCTTGACGGAGCGTGCCGCTGGCGGCGGCAAGGTGCTGTACCAGCGCACGCTGCGCACGACGCAGAAGGCGGGCATCGACGACAGCCTGAACCCGACCGAGCAACTGCGCATCGCCACGGAATCCGCGTTGCGCAACAACATCGCGGAGCTCATCCGCGAGCTCGCATCGCTCGCGCTTCCAACCTGAGCACGTGTCCCTTTCCGTTATTTGAATTCAGCAGATTCGCCCCCACGGCATATGCATATAAGCATTGATTGCTTGCCAAATGCCGGGTAATCCCTAAGCATCACGGTTTCCGCCCCAAAGAGGCGCACGACGGCAACGGGTGTCACCTGCCGCTAGCGTCCTTCTTCTTCCCGTGATCGAACTTCAAGACCTGCACAAATCGTATGACGTCGAGGGTCGCCGCGTGCCGGCGCTCCAGGGCGTGGACCTGAAGATCGAATCAGGCGAGGTGTTCGGGATCATCGGCGCGTCCGGGGCGGGCAAGAGCACGCTGTTGCGGGTGATCAACCTGCTGGAGCGTCCAGACAGCGGCCGGGTCGTGGTGGCCGGCCAGGATCTGCAGACACTCGAGGCTGCCGGCCTTCGCGCCGCCCGGCAGAAGATCGCGATGATCTTCCAGCACTTCAATCTGCTGAGCTCGCGCACCGTGGCGCAGAACGTCGCCTGGCCGCTGCGCATCGCCGGCTGGGACGCCGCCCGGATCGCCCCGCGCGTGCAGGCGCTGCTGGCGCGGGTCGGTCTGGCCGACCAGGCCGACAAGTACCCCGCGCAGTTGTCCGGCGGTCAGAAGCAGCGCGTCGGCATCGCCCGGGCGCTGGCGCTGGATCCTCAGGTGCTGCTGTGCGACGAGGCCACCAGCGCGCTCGACCCCGAGACCACGCGTTCCATCCTGGACCTGCTGGCCGAGCTCAACGACGAACTGAAGCTGACCATCGTCCTGATCACGCACGAGATGGACGTGGTCCGCCGCGTCTGCGACCGTGTCGCGGTGCTCGAAGCCGGCCGCATCGTCGAGCAGGGTCCGGTGGCGCAGGTTTTCCTGCATCCGCGTTCGGGCACGGCGAAGCGCTTCGTGCTCGCCGCGGAGCATGTCGATGAAGGCGAGCAGCGCGACGACTACGCGCATGTCGCGGGCAGCCTCTGGCGCCTGACCTTCTTCGGCGAGCGGACCTACGAGCCCCTGCTGGGCGAGGTCGCCCGTCACGCGAACCTGGACTTCGGCATCCTGGCCGGGCGCATCGACCGGATCAAGAAGCAACCCTACGGGCAGTTGACGATCGCCGTCAGCGGCGGCGACCACGCCGCCGCGCGCCAGTTGCTGGCCGAGCGCGGCGTGCAAGTCGAGGAGCTGCGCGCATGAGCCTGGCCGCCACCCCTTCCCTGCTGGACACGCTCCGGGCCATCGACTGGCCCGAGATCGCCACCGCCGGCGGCGACACGCTGCTGATGCTGGGCGGCTCGCTGCTGTTCACCGCGCTGCTGGGCCTGCCGCTGGGCGTCGCGCTCTACCTGTTCGACCGCGACCGGCTGGTGTCCTCGCCCAAGGTCTACACGCTGCTGTCCCTGGTCGTGAACGTGCTGCGCTCGCTGCCCTTCGTCATCCTGCTGATCGTGCTGATCCCGTTCACGCTGCTGGTCACCGGCACCTCGCTGGGCGTGGCCGGCGCGATCCCGCCGCTGGTCGTCGGCGCGACGCCCTTCCTCGCGCGCCTGGTCGAAACCGCCCTGCGCGGCGTCGACCGCGGCATCGTCGAAGCCGGCCTCGCCATGGGCGCCAGCACCCGCCAGATCGTGTGGCAAGGCCTGCTGCCGGAGGCGCTGCCGGGCATCGTCTCCGCGCTCACCGTCACGGCCATCACGCTGGTCGGCTACACGGCGATGTCCGGCGTCATCGGCGGCGGCGGCCTGGGCGACCTCGCCATCCGCTTCGGCTACCAGCGCTTCCAGACCGAGGTCATGGTCGTGACCGTCGTGCTGCTGCTGCTGCTCGTCCAGCTGCTGCAGATGGGCGGCGACTGGCTCGTCACACGGGTCTCCCATCGCTAGCCACCGTCAGGCAGCAATCGGCAGCAATCGGCAGCGATCGGCATCGATCGCCCGGCCCGCCAACAACCCCGCCTCCCCCTTCCATCGCCGGACGCCCCAAGCAGGCACCCGGCACCGTCCCTCAGAGGAGTTCCACCCATGAAGAAGCTGTTCACCGCCGCCGTCGCGGCCCTGTCGCTGGCGGCCGCCGGCTCTGCCGTCGCCGAGAAGCTGACCGTCGCCGCCACCGCGGTGCCGCACGCCGAGATCCTCAACCTCGTGAAGCCCGAACTGGCCAGGCAGGGCGTGGAGCTCGAGGTCAAGGTCTTCACCGACTACGTCCAGCCCAACGTGCAGGTCGCCGAGAAGCGCCTGGATGCCAACTTCTTCCAGCACAAGCCCTACCTGACCGAGTTCAACAAGGGCAAGGGCACGCACCTGGTCGCCGTCGCGGCCGTGCATGTGGAACCGTTCGGCGCCTACTCGACCAAGCACAAGACCCTGGCCGCGCTGCCTGAAGGCGGCACCGTCGCCATCCCCAACGACCCCACCAACGGCGGCCGCGCGCTGCTGCTGCTGGACAAGGCCGGCGTGATCAAGCTCAAGGACAAGGCCAACATCCTGTCCACGACCAAGGACATCGCCGACAACCCGAAGCAGCTGAAGTTCCGCGAGATCGAGGCCGCCACGCTGCCGCGCATCCTGCCGCAGGTCGACCTGGCGCTGATCAACACGAACTACGCCCTGGAAGCGAAACTGAATCCGTCCAAGGACGCACTCGCCATCGAGGGCGGCGAGTCGCCCTACGCCAACTGGCTGGTCACGCGTGACGACAACCAGAACGCCCCGGCGGTGAAGAAGCTGGCCGCCGCGTTGCAGACCGACGCCGTCAAGCGCTTCATCCAGACGCAGTACAAGGGCGCGGTCGTTCCCGCGTTCTGAGACCGGCGCCGACCGCGCGGTCGGCCGGTTTGGGCGATAAACGCCATCTGGCGCCCCGCACACGCGGGGCGCTTGCATTTGCGGGCGGGATGCCGCGCATTTGTGCCGCATGGCGAACGCCGCTTCTTGGCACCATGGCGGACTCTTCCCACGCCTGGGTTGTGCGCTCGCGTGAGCGCAAGGCCTGTCCCCTCCGTGTCCGAACTCCTCGCGGTCCTGCCGCAGTTCTTCCTGTTCCGCGACGGCGCCCCGACGCTGCTGCTCACCGGCCGCTACGACTGGCCCCTGGTGCTGCTGTCGCTCGTCGTCGCCTCGCTGACCTCGGCGCTGGCCTTGCAGGTCGCGGGCGTGGCCAAGCCGGCCAAGGGCTGGCGCCGCCAGGCCATCCTCGCCACCGGCGCGCTGGCCCTGGGCGGCGGCATCTGGTCGATGCACTTCATCGGCATGCTGGCCTTCCAGCTCTGCGCGCAGGTCGGCTTCGACGCCCACATCACCGCGCTCTCGATGGTGCCGGGGCTGATCGCGTCCTGGGTCGCGCTGGCGCTGCTGGCCCGCCACCAGCTCGAGGCCTGGCGCCTGATCGTCGGCGGCGTGCTGGTCGGTGCCGGCATCGGCGCGATGCACTACACCGGCATGGCGGCGATGGAGATGTCCGTCGCGCTGCGCTACGACCCGGTCTGGTTCGGCGCCTCCATCGTCGTGGCGGTGCTGCTGGCGATGCTGGCGCTGTGGATCCGCTTCGGCCTGGCCAGCCGAATCCCCCGCCACTGGGCGATCCTGCTCGGCGGCGTCGTGATGGGCTGCGCCATCGCGGGCATGCACTACACGGCGATGGGCGCCGCGCGCTTCGTCGGCCTGGGCGACGGTCCCTGCAACGGCAGCATCGAGAACGCGGGCTGGCTCGCGCTGGCCGTGACCGTGATGGCGCTGGCGATCAGCGCGATCACCGCCGGCGCCAACGGCCTGCTGGCGCTGCGCCGGCTCAACACCGACCTGATGGAAGAGCGGCGCCGCATGCTCGCGATGGAGCAGGCGCTGCGCGACAGCGAGACCAAGTACCGCACCGTCATCGCCAACAGCCCCGGCGTGACCTTCCGCTGCCGCCTGGACGCGGACTGGTCGATGCTGCTGATCAACGACGCCGTCGAGGAGCTGACCGGCTGGTCCGCCCAGGACTTCCTGGACGGCCGCCAGCACTTCGCCGCGCTGATCCACCGCCACGACCAGGAGCGCGTGAACGCGGCGGTCGAGACGGCGGTCGCGGCCGACACGCCCTATTCGATCGAGTACCGGGTCCACACCCGCGAAGCCGGCGAGCGCTGGGTGTCCGAGCGCGGCCGCGCGGTGCGCGACGCCGGCGGCGCGCCCAAGTGGATCGACGGCGCGATCCTCGACATCACCGAGCCCAAGCGCCTGCAACGCCAGCTCGAGGAAGCCAAGGAGCGCGCCGAATCCGCCGCCGCGGCCAAGAGCGCCTTCCTGGCCAACATGAGCCACGAGATCCGCACGCCGATGAACGCCATCCTGGGCTTCACCGAGCTGCTGCTGGACACCACGCTGAGCGACTCGCAGCGCCGCCACCTGACGACGGTGCGCGGTTCGGCGCGCTCGCTGCTGGCGTTGCTCAACGACATCCTGGACACCGCCAAGCTCGACAAGGGCGCGATGGAGCTGGAGGTCGCCGACTTCTCGCTGCGCACCGTCTGCGAGCAGGCGCTGAATTCGCTGCGCCTGCTGGCGCAGCGCAAGAACCTGGCGCTGCACCTCGACTACCCGAGCGCCGAGCCCCGCTTCTTCAAGGGCGACCCGCTGCGCGTGCAGCAGGTGCTGCTGAACCTGGTCGGCAACGCCATCAAGTTCACCGAGCGCGGCGTCGTCACGCTGCGCGTGCGCCAGGAGGGCGGACAGATCCACCTGGCCGTCATCGACACCGGCATCGGCATCGCCGCCGACCGGCTGGAGCGCATCTTCGACGCCTTCGCGCAGGCCGACGCCTCGACGACGCGCCGCTTCGGCGGCACCGGCCTGGGCACGACCATCTCGCGCCAGCTGGTCGAGCGCATGGGCGGCCGCATCACCGTCGACAGCGAGCTCGACCGGGGCAGCACCTTCCACGTCTGGCTGCCGCTGCCGGCGGGCGACGCCACGCGGGCGGAGTCCGACACGGCCGAGGTCGCCGTCACCCTGCCGCCGCTGCGGCTGCTGGTGGCCGACGACGTCGCGCAGAACGGCGAGCTGCTGCAGCTCATCCTGGGCCGCGAAGGCCATCAGGTCACGCTGGCCTCGGACGGGTTGCAGGCGCTGAAGGCCTTTTCCGACGAGCGTTTCGACGCGGTGCTGATGGACGTCCACATGCCGGGCCTGGACGGCCTGGGCGCGACGCGCCGGATCCGCAACTTCGAGCATGCGCAAGGCCGCGGCCACACGCCGGTGGTCGCGCTGACCGCCAGCGTGCTGGAGGAAGACCGCCAGGCGGCGCTGGCGGCCGGCATGGACGGTTTCGCGGTCAAGCCGGTGGAACCCGCGCGCCTGTTCGCCGAGATCGCCCGGGTGCTGGGCCTGACGCCGGGCCGCTCGCCGTCCTCGGCCGGCCCGGTGCCGGCGACGCGCCATGCGACCGACGCGCGCATCGCCGACGCGGCGGCGGGACCGCTGGACTGGCAGCAGGGCCTGCGGCTCTGGGGCAGCGTGACGGCCTGGCAGCGCGGCCTGCGCCGTTTCGCCGAGGAACAGCGCGACGGCGTCGCGCGGCTGCATCAGCTGACGCAGGGCCGGCAATGGATCGAGATGCGCGGGCTGGTGCACCGCTGGCGCGGCGTCGCCGGCAGCCTGGCGATGCCGGGACTGCTCGCGGCAGCGCAGCCGGTCGAGTCGGCGCTGCGGCTCGGCAGGCAGGAGGACCTGATGGCGCTGGTGGACACGCTGGCGATGGCGCTGCAGGACACGCTGGACGCGGTCGCGGACCTCGACGGCACGCCGTCCGGTTTCGCCGCGAGCGCGCCGATGCCGATGGCGGAGCCGTCGGCCGCCGCGGTCGCCGTGGCGCAGGCCATGCGCGAGAAGAAGACCCTGATCGACCGGCTGGCCGCGGCGCTCAAGCGCAGCGAGCTGGACGACGAGTCGCTGGCCGGGCTGCGCGCCGCCTTCGGCGTCGACCGGGTCGCGCCGCTGGCGCGGGCGCTCGACGACTTCGACTTCGACGCGGCGCTGCAGCTCCTGCAGTCGCTGCGCACGCAGCTGAGCGCCGCCCCGGTCGCGGCCAGCGGCGCACAAGGGTGAGGCCATGACCGCCGACCATCGTCCCAAGCTGCTGCTCGTCGACGACGAGCCCGCCAACCTGCAGGTGCTGCGGCATGTGCTGCAGGACGACTACCGGCTGCTGTTCGCGCGTGACGGGCAGAAGGCGCTGGAACTCGCGAAGACCGAGTCGCCGCAGCTGGTCCTGCTGGACATCATGATGCCCGGCCTGTCGGGCCTGGACGTCTGCCGGGTGCTGAAGTCGCAGCCGGCGACCAAGCGCACGCCGGTGATCTTCGTCACCGCGCTGGCCGACTCGCGCGACGAGACCGAGGGCTTCGAGGCCGGCGCGGTCGACTACATCGCCAAGCCGGTGAGCCCGCCGGTGGTGCGGGCGCGGGTGCGGACCCACCTGTCGCTGGTGCGCGCCGACGAGCTGCGCGAGACGCGGCTGCAGATCGTGCAGCGGCTGGGTCGCGCGGCCGAGTACAAGGACAACGAGACCGGCTGGCACGTGGTGCGGATGAGCCACTATGCCCAGCTGCTGGCGCTGGCGGCCGGCTGGACCGATCAGGAGGCCGACGACCTGCTGCATGCCGCGCCGATGCACGACGTCGGCAAGCTGGGCATTCCCGATGCGATCCTGCAGAAGCCGGGTCCGCTGACCGAAGCCGAGTGGACGGTGATGCGCCGCCACCCGGCCATCGGCGCCGAGATCCTCGGCGACCAGACGACCGGGCTGCTGGGCCTGGCGCGCCGGGTCGCCCTGGCGCACCACGAGAAATGGGACGGCAGCGGTTATCCCGAAGGCCTGGCCGGCGAGGCGATCCCGCAGGAAGGCCGCATCGTCGCCATCGCCGACGTCTTCGACGCGCTGACCAGCGTGCGGCCCTACAAGCCGGCGTGGCCGATCGCGCAGGCGGTCGAGCACCTGCGCGCGCAGGCGGGCCGGCACTTCGACCCGGCGCTGGTGGAGCTCTTCATCGGCGTGCTGCCGCAGGTGCTGGAAGTGCGGGACCGGTTCCTGGAAGAGGGCTGAGCGGAGGTCCTTCTGCGGATCCGCGGTGTCGACGCATGACATCGCCGCCGCGGCCGCGCCGGTTATGACCCGCCCCCACAAGGTGATGCTCGCAATCCCCAGTCCCGACGAGCCGGCACGCGCGGGGCCGGAATAATCCGCCCCCATGGTGCTCAACTTCATCTGGATCGGGTTCTTCCTGATCGGCTTCGCGGTCGCGCTGGCGCGGCTGGTCCAGGGCGACCTGACCATCTTCACGCAGGTGCTGACCGGCATCTTCGACACGGCCAAGACCGGCTTCGACATCTCGCTCGGCCTGGTCGGCGTGATGAGCCTGTGGCTGGGCCTGATGAAGGTCGGCGAGAACGCCGGCGTGATCCAGCTGTTCGCGCGCGCCATGGGGCCGTTCTTCGGCCGCATCTTCCCGGAGGTGCCGCGCGGCCACCCGGCGGGTGGCTCGATGGTCATGAACTTCTCGGCCAACATGCTCGGCCTGGACAACGCCGCCACGCCGCTGGGCCTGAAGGCGATGAAGGAGCTGCAGGAGCTCAACCCGCACAAGGACACCGCCAGCAACGCGATGATCATGTTCCTGGTGCTGAACACCGCCGGCATCACGCTGATCCCGACCTCGGTGATCGCGATCCGCCAGGCGATGGCGGTGGATCAGGGGCTGGTCGGCTTCAATGCGGCGGACATCTTCCTGCCCACGCTGGTGGCGACCTTCATCTCGTTCATGTCGGGGCTGATCGCGGTGGCGTGGGTGCAGCGCATCAACCTGTTCAGCGCGCCGGTGCTGGTGTTCGTCGGCGGCTTCATCGCGATCATGGCGGCGGTCTTCGGCTGGCTGCACAGCTACCCGCCCGAGGTGATGTCGCAGTACATCGGCCTGCTGGGCAGCGGCGTGATCCTGAGCATCATCGCGATGTTCATCGCCGTCGGCGCCTGGCGCCGCATCAACGTCTACGAGTCCTTCGTCGAAGGGGCCAAGGAGGGCTTCGGCGTCGCGATCCAGATCATTCCCTACCTGATCGCGATCCTGGTGGCGATCTCGGTGTTCCGCACGACGGGCTGCATGGCGTTCATCGTGAAGGGCATCGCCGCCGGCGTGGCCGCGCTGGGCCTGCCGACGGACTTCGTGCCGGCGCTGCCGGTCGGGCTGATGAAGACGCTGTCGGGCAGCGGCGCGCGCGGGCTGATGGTGGACGTGCTCAAGACCTACGGCGTGGACAGCTTCGAGGGCAAGCTCGCCGCGATCATCCAGGGCTCGACCGAGACCACCTTCTACGTGCTGGCCGTCTACTTCGGCAGCGTCAACATCAAGAAGACCCGCTACGCGCTGACCTGCGGCCTGCTGGCCGACGCGGTCGGGCTGGTGGGCGCCATCCTGGTGGGGTACTGGTTCTTCAAGTGAGGCGGTGCGCCGATCGCCCGTCCGCCGGCGTCACATCGACTTGAACAGGTGGACGTAGGCGCGGCTGACCGGCAGCTCGCTCGCATGGCCGCGCACGCGCACGAACAGCCGGCTCAGCTCGTCGCGGCGGGTGCCGCTCACATGGTCCAGGTTCACGATCGTCGAGCGGTGCACCTGCCAGAAGCGCTCGCCGTCGAGCTGCGCGGCCAGCTCGTGGATGGGCGTGCGGATCAGGTACTCGGTCGTCGCCGTCTGGACGCAGGTGTACTTGTCGTCGGCGCGGAAGAAGAGCACCTCGTCGACGGGCACCTGATGCATCAGGTCCCCTTGCGTCGCGCGCACCCAGCGCAGCAGCCCCGTCGGCTTCGCCGTCGCGCCGCCCGGCGCGTGCAGGCGCTGCAGCGCGGCGAGCAGCCGCGCGTCCACGCCGCTATCGCCGCTATCGCCGCTATTGCCGTCATCGCCGGCGGCCGCCGCCGCCGTCTTCGCCAGCGCCCGGCGGATCCGCTCGACCGTGCGCGCGAGCCGCTCCGCCTCGACCGGCTTGAGCACGTAATCGATCGCCTCCTGCTCGAAGGCCTGCACCGCGTACTGGTCGTAGGCGGTGACGAAGACGACTCGCGTGGCGCCCTCGATGCCCTCGGCCACCTCGAGCCCGGTGAGCCCCGGCATCTGGATGTCGAGGAAGGCCAGGTCCGGCTGCAGCGCCGCGATCTGCTCGGCGGCCTCCTGCCCGTTTCGGGCGATGTGAACGATCTCGAGTTCCGGCCAGACGGTCGCCAGTTGCGCCGCGAGGGCGCGGGCCAGGTGGGGTTCGTCGTCGGCGATCAGCGCGGTGGGTGCGGTCATGGTCGGTGAGGAAGAAGAGGAAGAAAGGGATCCGGACGTTCAGGCGCCGAGGCGCTCAGACATCCAGCGGCACGCGCAGCGTGACGAGGCAGCCGGGCTCGGCGGGTTCGAGGGTCAGCGTCGCGCGGTCGCCGTAATGCGTCATCAGGCGCTCGCGCAGGTTGGCCAGCGCGATGCCGTTGCCGGCGCGGCGCGAGGCGCCCGGACCGACGCCGTCGTCACGCACCTCGATCACCAGGAAGCCGGCGCTGAGCGCGGCGTCGACGCGGACGGTGCCGCCCTCGATCTTGGGCTCCAGCCCATGGTGGACCGCGTTCTCCACCAGCGGCTGCAGCAGCATCGGCGGCAGCGGAACGACGCGGGCTTCGGGGGTGGCCTGGATCGCGAACCGCAAACGGTCTTCCATCCGCGTCTGCAGCACCGTGAGGTAGGCGGTGGCGAGGGACAGTTCATCGTCCAGCGGCCCCGTCTCGCGCCGCAGGCCGCCGAGCGACGCCCGCAGGTAGGCGGTGAAGGCGCCCAGCATCTCCTTGGCCTTGGGCGCGTCGTAGTCGATCAGCGAGTGGACGTTGGCCAGCGTGTTGAACAGGAAGTGCGGCTCGATCTGGCCCTGCAGCAGCCGCAACTGGGCTTCGGTGGCGCGGCGCTCGGCGGTGAGCTGCCGGTTCTTCGACGCGAACCAGTGGTGCAGCACGAAGGTGATGCACAACGAGAGCGCAGCCGTGAGACCGATGATCTTGCCGCCTTGCGACCAGTCCATCCGGGCCCAGTTCGACAGGCCCGCCAGCCACATGCCCGGCACCCAGCCGATCAGCACGCCCAGCAGCGGGACGCCGGAGAAGAACACGGTGCGCTTCCAGTCCGCCCAGCCGCGGATGCCGGCGCGGCCGCCGAAGAGCGGCACCAGGGCCGTGAACAGCCCCTGGATGATCAGGCCGATGACCACGCAGACGATGAGGTTCTTCCAGTACCACCAGGCCCAGAGCGCGGGATCGGTCCAGCGGGCGGTGCGGGCGTTCAGGAGGAAGCCCAGCACGGTGAAGCCCAGGGCGAGCGCGCAGGAGAACAGCAGCGTCCAGACCCACTGCAGCCATCCCGGGCCGCTGGGCTGGACGTCGTTGCTGAGCCAGGCATGCCAGGAGGCGCGCAGCCGACGGGAATCTCGCCAGAGCGGCCGGGACGGGGCGGAAGTCATGCGGCGCAGTGTAGGGAGCCGTCGCGGCCGCCCGGCCGGGGGAAACGACGGATCGACAGCGCGGCTGGCGGACGGACGGCGGGCGGCGTGGTTGGCATGGCTGGCGGGGCCGGTGGGGCCTCGGCCCTGACCTTTGACAGCGGAGGGGGCCTGTGGTGTCCAATGGCACGCATTCCACGGAGACCCGCATGAGCTACATCCTGCTGATCAACGAACCTGTCGGCCAGCGCGAGGCGCGCACGCCGGAAGAAGGCCGCGAGGCCTACGACCGCATGACCGCCTACGCCGACCAGCTGCAGGCGAAGGGCTTGCTGCACGCGGCCCAGTCGCTGCAGTCGGTGAACGGATCGACCCGCGTCGCGAAGCGCGACGGCCGCATGACGACGATCGACGGCCCGTTCGCCGAGGCCAAGGAGATGGTCGGCGGCTTCTTCTGGCTGAACGTGAAGACCCGCGAGGAAGCGCTGGCGATCGCGCGGGAATGCCCGGCGGCGGAGTGGTGCACGGTCGAGGTCCGCTCGATGGTGCCGTGCTACGCGGAGTCCAAGGCCTGAAGATTTTTTCGAGGACCGTGCGACGGTCTGTCGAAACCGGCGCGGCCGGGTCGTCGTGGGAATGTGGACCCCCACCGCATTCCCCCAACGACCATCCTGGAGCTTCCCCATGCGCCACAAGCAAATCTTCGTGAACCTGCCCGTCAAGGACGTGGAGCGCAGCAAGCGTTTCTACGCGGCCATGGGCTACGAATTCAATCCGCAGTTCTCCAACGAGCAGGCGCTGTCGATGGTCATCTCGGACGACATCTACGCGATGCTGCTGGTCGAGGAGTTCTTCCAGACTTTCACGCCGCGCAAGATCTCGGACGCGCATGCGACGACCGAGGTGCTGACCTGCCTGTCCTGCGAGAGCAAGGCGCAGGTGGACGAGCTGATCGCCAAGGCCCTGGCCGCCGGCGGCACCGTGCCGCGCGCGCCGCAGGACATGGGCTTCATGTACTCGCAGGCGTACGCGGATCCGGACGGCCACATCTGGGAGCTGATGCACATGGACATCACGCAGTTCCCCGGCGCCTGAGGCCGGGCCACGCCGCGCGCGACGGCACGTCCGCCGCTGCGGCATGTCATGCGGCAGGGGGCGGCCTGAGGCCGTACGATCGCGCGCATGACCGACGAGACCCATCGCGCGATCACGACCGTCTGGCGGCAGGAGTCCGCCAAGATCATCGGTGCCCTGTCGCGGCTGACGCGCGACGTCCCGCTGGCGGAGGAGCTGGCGCAGGATGCGCTGGTCGCCGCGCTGGAGACCTGGCCCCGGCAGGGCCTGCCGGACAAGCCCGCCGCCTGGCTGATGACCACGGCCAAGCACCGGGCGCTGGACCGCCTGCGTCACGTGAAGCTGAGCGGCGACAAGCTCGAACAGCTCGGTCATGAGCTGGACGCGCGCGAGGCGATGATCGTGCCGGACTTCGTCGACCACCTGGACGACGACCGCGCGGCGCGCGAGATCGGCGACGACGTGCTGCGATTGATGTTCTGCGCCTGCCATCCGGTGCTGAGCCTGGAGGCGCGCGTGGCGCTGACGCTGAAGATGGTAGCCGGCCTGACGACGGGCGAGATCGCCCGCGCGTACCTGCAGTCGGAGCCGACGGTGGCGCAGCGGCTGGTCCGCGCGAAGCGCACGCTGGGCGACGCGCAGGTGCCGTTCGAGCTGCCACGGGGCGAGGCGCTGACCGAGCGGCTGGCCGCCGTGCTGGAAGTGCTCTACCTGATCTTCAACGAGGGCTACGCGGCCACCAGCGGCGAGCGCTGGATCCGGCAGGACCTGTGCGACGAGGCGCTGCGGCTGGCGCGCATGCTGGTGAAACTGGCGCCGCGCGAGGGCGAGGTGCTGGGCCTGCTGGCGCTGATGGAACTGCAGTCCTCACGCGCCGCGGCGCGCGTCGATGCGCAGGGACAGCCGGTGCTGCTGCTGGAGCAGGACCGCTCGACATGGGATGCGGCGGCGATCGAACGCGGCCTGACGGCACTGGAAGAGGCGGATCGCCTGGCCGCCGAACTGGACGACGGCCACGGCCTGGGGCCGTACGCGCTGCAGGCGGCGATCGCGGCCTGTCACGCGCGGGCTCAACGCGCCGAAGACACCGAGTGGCCGCGCATCGCGGCGCTCTACGAAGCGCTCGCGGTGCGGCAGCCTTCGCCGGTCGTGGAGCTGAATCGCGCGGTGGCGCTGTCGATGGCCTTCGGGCCCGCGGTCGGTCTGGAGATCGTCGACCGCCTGATGGAAGAGCCCGCGCTGAAGCAGTACCACTGGCTGCCCAGCGTGCGCGCGGACCTGCTGTCCAAGCTCGGCCGCAATGCCGAGGCCAAAGAGGAATTCGAACGCGCCGCCGCAATGACCGGCAATGAGCGCGAAAGGGAACTGCTGCTCAAGCGGGCGAGGGAGCAGGGGCACTGAGGCCCCTGGGTCGTCGCCGCTTGCTGGTAACCATCGCGCGCCGCCCGAATCCAAGCCACCACGTCCGAACCGCCCGGCAGGGGCGAAACTCGCGCCGTTGGCGCGCACGCTCAATCCGGCGAATCGCCCTCGCCTTCGCTCTCGTCGGTGAGCCAGGCATCCGCCATCGCGGCACTCTTGCGTTCGCGCTTGGCGGCGTACATCGCGGCGTCGCTGCGCGCCATCAGCGTCTCCAGCGTGTCGCCGTCCTGGCGCTGCGCGGCACCGATGCTGATGCTCACCTGCAGGCCCTCGGACACCGAGTTCCAGTCGTGCTTGCGCACCGCCTCGTCGAGCCGTCGGCACGCCTGCTGCGCGATCTCTTCCGTCGCGCCGCGCAGCAGCAGCACGAACTCGTCGCCGGCCAGGCGCGCGGCGACGTCGTGCTCCCTCACGTGCTGCCGCATCAGTCGCGCGATCTGGCTCAGCACCTGGTCGCCGACCAGGTGCGAGTGCCGGTCGTTGACCTGCTTGAAATGGTCGACGTCGATCAGCGCCAGGCTCACCACGCCGCCGCCCGCGAGCTGCGCCCGCGCGTGATCCTCGAAGCTGCGGCGATTTGCCAGCTCCGTCAGCGGATCCTCCATCGACAGCTTTTCCAGCCGCTGCGCCTCGTCCGCCAGCTGCGCGCGGTCGCGCTCGCTGCGGCGTGCGTCGAGCTGCCATTGCACCGTCGCCTCGCGGCTCGCGAGGCTCGCGATCCGCACGCGCGCCTCGCGCTCGCGCAGCGCGCGCATCCGCTGCAGCGCGCGTTGCGGCTGCCCTTGCTGTTCCTCGATCTGGCTGGCGATCAGCTCGCCGAGCTGCGCCAGCGGCTCGTGCTGCACGGCGTCCGCCGCCGTCACCGTCTGCGCCGCCGCCCGCCGCGCCTGCGGCCACAGGCGACGCGCCCAGGCAAGCTCCGCCTGCACCCAGCCCGCCAGCGCGACCAGCCAGTGGCGCTCCTGCTCCGGCAGCTGCGCGAGCGTCTGCTGCAGCTCCGGCTGCGCGTAGGCCGTGGCGCCCTTCCAGATCTGCGCCATCGTCTGCATCAGCGTCCACCAGCAGGTGGACTCGGCATCGCCTTCCGACAGCAGATGCCGGGCGTTGATCAGGTGTCCTTCGAGCGGCCCCAGCGGCGGCAGCTGGCCGCGCTGCTCGCGCTCGCCGGCGTAGGCAAGGAGTGACCCCAGCGCGAGCCACAGGCAGGCGATCAGCGGACTGATCCGCGGCTTGCACGCATTGGCCGCGTCGACGGCCTGCCGCAGGACTTCGGAGGCCTTGTCGAAGTTCCGCGCCCACACATGGCAGGCGCCGAGGTCCTGCAGCGCCACCACCAGCGCCGTCCCGTCGCCGCGCGACTGCGCCAGCCGCAGGCCGAGCAGCGCCGCCTCGATGGCTTCCTCGTGATGTCCGGCCGTCGACGCGCTGTGCGCCAGCACCGACAGCGCGCCGGCCTCGCCGACCGCGTCGCCCTGCTGCCGGAACAGCCGCGCCGCGAGCTCGCTGCGCGCGCGGGCGTCGCCGGGCCGGTGCAGCACGCGGTCGCATCGCGCCAGGTGCAGCAGCGCCTGCGCGCGTTGCGCCTCGTCGCCCTCCTCCAGCGCGAGCAGCAGCCACTCCTCGCCGGGCGACTGCGCGGCGATGGCGTCGCCGGCCTGCAGCGCGGCGCGCGCTTGCTGGGAGAGAGCGGCGTGCGGGTCCAAGAGGGGTTCGGAACGCAAGGGGATGAGCGGATCAGGCGACGGGCGCCGGAGGAGCAGAGGATAGCGGCAACAGACGTGCCACCATCAGGTCGGCCAGCCATTGCATGAAGGCCTGGACGCGTCGGGGGAGTTGCCGGCGGTGCGCATAGAGCAGATGGACCGGCATCGGCGCGGGTCGGAACTGCGGGAGCACCTCGACGAGGCGGCCGTCCAGCACTTCCGTCTCGAACCCGTGTCGCGGCACCTGCGTGATGCCGAGGCCAGCCAGACAGGCCGCCGTGTAGGAACCCGAGTCGCTCACCGTGAGCGCCCCGGCCATCGGCTCGAAGCGCGTCGCGCCGGACGCGTCGCACCACTCGAAGCCCGGGCAGCGCTGGCCGAGCGTCGTGGCGTACTGGACCAGCCGATGGTGCGCGAGATCCTCCAGCGACTGTGGCACGCCGTAGGCGGCCAGGTAGTCGGCGCTCGCCAGATTCGCCATCTCCATCCCGCCCAGCGGCCGCGCGACCAGGGTCGAATCGCTCAGCGGCCCGACGCGCAGCACGCAGTCGAAGCCCTCGCGCACCAGGTCCACGCGCCGGTCCGTACTGCTGAGCTCCAGCTCCAGCCCGGGATGCGCCGCGAGGAACTCCGGCAGCTGCGGCACGACGATGTCATGCGCCACCCGCATCGGCATGTCGACCCGCAAACGGCCGCGCAGTCCGCTGGCCGCGGGCTGGAACATCGTCTGCATGTCGTCGAGATCGGCGAGCAGGTCCTTGCAGCGCTCGTAGCAGGACTGGCCGTCCTGCGTCAGCTGCACGCGCCGCGTGGTGCGGTGGAACAGCCGCGTCCCGAGGCTGGCCTCCAGCCGCTGCACCGCCGTCGAGGCGCTCGCCTTGGGCAGACCGAGGCTCTGCGCCGCCTGCGTGAAGCTGGCCAACTCCGCGACGCGGACAAAGACCTGGAGCGTGTCGATCGACGGCGGCGGAGGGGCCGGCGCAGCGGTGGTCGAGGTGGTGGTCGAGGTGGTCGTTGCCGGGGCCGCCCCCGACAGCGAGGCGGATGGGCGCGAGGAAGCGGCGGGGGACAGGACAGCGTCGTCGTTCATTTGTTCACCTTGGACGAACGGTCAAATCAGACTCAGATGATTTATACGCCATTCGTCGATCAATAAAGTGCCTGCATCCGATCAACCCGTCCGAACAGGAGTTCACCATGACCCCTTCCTCCAACACCCAGATCGCGCTGATCACTGGCGGCAGCCGCGGCCTCGGCCGCAATGCCGCGGTGCATCTGGCGCGCCGCGGCATCGACAGCATCGTGACCTACCGCAGCCAGGCGGGCGAGGCTCAGGCCGTGGTCGAGGAGATCCAGGCGCTCGGCGGCCGTGCGGCGGCACTGCAGCTGGACGTCGGCGACAGCGGCGCCTTCCCCGCCTTCGCCGAAGCGCTGAAGCAGACGCTCAAGCAGCATTGGCAAGTCGAGCGTTTCGACCATCTGGTCAACAACGCCGGCATGGGCGTCCACACGCCGATCGCGGACACGACCGAAGCGCAGTTCGACGAACTGATGCGCGTGCACCTGAAGGGCCCGTTCTTCCTGACGCAGGTGCTGCTGCCGCTGATCAAGGACGGCGGCAGCGTGCTGAACGTGTCGAGCGGCCTGGCGCGCTTCACGATCCCCGGCTACGGCGCGTATGCGGTGATGAAGGGCGGCGTCGAGGTGATGACCCGCTACATGGCCAAGGAGTTCGGCGCGCGCGGCATCCGCGTGAACACCCTGGCGCCCGGCGCGATCGAGACCGACTTCGGCGGTGGCGCGGTGCGGGACAACAAGGAGGTGAACGGCTTCATCGCGTCAGTCACGGCCCTCGGCCGCGCCGGCCTGCCGGACGACATCGGCCCGGTCGTCGCCTCGCTGCTGTCCGACGACAGCGGCTGGATCACCGCGCAGCGCGTGGAAGCATCGGGCGGGATGTTCGTCTGAGGCCGTGAGCGACGTCGGGGCAAGGGGCGGCCATGCCGCGCCTTGTCGCCGCGTCAGCCCGCGCGTGCATAGCGGCCCTGCGGCTCACGCGCACGCTGGACCACCTCGCCCAGGCAGTCGGGATAACGGCGCTGCAGGTGCTTCAGGCCTGCCTGCCGGCTGGCCTTGTAGTCCAGGGTCTCCTGCAGGAACTGCAGGCGGGCACGGTTCTCGTCGATGACTTCGGCCCACGTCGTCACGCGGACGGAAAAGTTGTACGGAAGATGCACCTGCCGTTCCAGTTCCGCGTGATCGAGCGCGCCCTTGGCGAGCTCCCGACCCACCAGCCAGAACGACCATTTGACCTCGACGCCGCGGAAGCGCTCATCGCGGGACACGCGCTTGGCGTAGCGGTTGATCTGATCGATCTCGTCCTCGGAGATCTTGACCCGCGGCGCCTTGAGTTCCACCACCAGATGCTCCAGCGTCGACGGCTGGTGACGCCGCGTCGCGCGGGAGAACATGAGGTCGATGATGGCCAGCTTGTCCTTCGGACCGTCGAGCGGCCGGTCGATCTGGACCTCGCTGCCCAACAGCTTCTGGTGCTTGCGCAGCACCTCAGTGAGCGACCGGTTGTCGACGGAGAGCGCGAACTCGTCGCCGAAGAGCCACGGGTTGCGCGCGACGATGGGATGCAATTCGCCGCGCTCCTTCACATGCGGCTGGAGTTGCTTGTCGAAGAGGAGCGTCTCCAGGCCATCGAGCAGCTGAAGCCGCTGCGTGACCACATGCGACTCGCGGATCACCGACGACAAGGACACGTCCTTGAGGAGCTCCGCCATCATCTGCCGTTCCTCGGCAGGCAGGTTGAGCACCTCGGTCAGCAGGAGCTGGAGCTCTTCCGGCCCGCATTCGACCGCCTGCCTCAAGACCCGGAACTGGAGTGCGATCGCCTCCGGCGCCAGTGTGCGGAACACGGGATGGAAGCGCGACAGGTGCCAGGCGACCTGGTCGAACAGCTGTCGTTCCAGCAGCTCGACCGAGGTCTCAGGATCTCGGGGGAAGGGATAGAGCCCTTGCGCCTGCCACGCCTCCACCGGCGGGCGGTCCGGCTCACGATGGGATTCAGTGCTCATCACTGCACCTCGACTGCTTGAAGCCCGATGGGGCGATGCAGTCACTCTATGCAGTCGAGACGCCGATGACACCTGCCCATTCGCGGTCGAGACGCCCGCGACTCCAACTGGTTCAAGTAGGCGGGCTACGGATTCACATCACGCCACCCGCGTTTCCTTCCTCAGTGCCCCCCGCCCAGATACGCCGCCTTCACCGCCGGATCGGTGCGCAGCTTCTCCGCCGGACCGTGCAGCGAGATGCGGCCGTTCTCCAGCACATAGCCGTAGTCGGCCACGGCCAGCGCCGCCGCCGCGAACTGCTCGACCAGCAGCATCGTCACACCCTCCGACTTCAGCCGCGCGATGATGCGGAACACCTCGTCCACCAGGATGGGCGCCAGGCCCATCGAGGGCTCGTCCAGCAGCACGACCTCCGGATTCAGCATCGTCGCCCGCGCCATCGCGAGCATCTGCTGCTCGCCGCCGGACAGCGTGCCGGCGAGCTGCTGGCGCCGCTCCTTCAGGCGCGGGAACAGCTCCATCGCCTTCTCGAGGTCGGCCTCCACGTCGCCCTTGGGCCGCGCGCCGGTGTAGCGCGGGAAGGCGCCCAGGCGCAGGTTGTCGGTGACGCTCATCGTCGCGAAGACGCGGCGCCCTTCCGGCGAATGCGCCAGCCCCAGCCGGGCGATGTGGTACGACTCCAGCCCGTCGATGCGCTTGCCGTTGAGCGTGATCTGCCCCGCGCTCGGCGCGATCATCCCCGACACCGCGCGCATCGTCGTCGTCTTGCCGGCCCCGTTCGAGCCGATCAGCGTCACCACCTTGCCCTTGGGCACTTCCACCGAGATGCCGTGCAGCACCTCGACCTTGCCGTAGCCGGCATGCAGTTGATCGATCTTCAGCATGTCAGTCCGTTCCGTTGCATTCCGCGCTCAGGCCGCCTGGCCGCCGAGGTAGGCCTCGATCACCTTGGGATCGGCCTGCACCTGCGCCGGCTTGCCCTCGGCGATCTTCTGGCCGAAGTCCAGCACCGACACCACGTCGCAGATGCCCATCACCACGTCCATGTGGTGCTCGATCAGGATCACCGTGATGCCGTGGTCGCGGATCTTGCCGATGATGCGCATCAGCTCCTTGATGTCGGGCGCGGTCAGCCCCGCCGCCGGCTCGTCCAGCAGCAGCAGGCGCGGATCCAGCGCCAGCGCCCGGGCGATCTCCAGCAGCCGCTGCTTGCCGTACGGCAGGTTGCGCGCCTCCTCGAACGCCAGGTCCGCCAGGCCGACGAACTCCAGCAGGCTCAGGGCCCGCGCACGCGCCTTCGCGTCCTCCTCGGTGTAGCGCGACGCATGCAGCGCCACCTGCACCAGGTTGCTGCCGAAGCTGTGATGCAGCGCCACCATCACGTTGTGCAGCGCGCTCATCTCGCCGAACAGCTGCACGTTCTGGAAGGTCCGCGCGATGCCCGACAGCGCGATGTCCGCCGAGGTCCGCCCGACCAGCGAGCGGTCGAGGAACTTCAGCTCGCCCGCCGTCGGCACGTAGATGCCGGTGAGCACGTTCATCATCGTGCTCTTGCCCGAGCCGTTCGGCCCGATCAGGCCGTGGATGGTGCCGCGCCGCACCTGCAGGTCGACGTTGTTCAGCGCCTTCAGGCCGCCGAACTGCATCAGCACGCCGCGCGCGTCGATGAGGACCTCGTCGCCCGCGCCGGCGCCCACGGCCTGGGAGATCGCGTCGGACGGCTTGTCCGCGACCGGACCGCCCTCGCCCACCGGCTTGGCCTTGAGGTGCAGCGCGCTGCGCACGAAGCCGACGATGCCGTCCTGCAGGTAGTACACGACGAACAGCGTGATCAGGCCGAAGATCGACAGCCGCCAGTCGGTCATCGACTGCAGCACGAAGGACAGACCCGCCAGCGCGACGCTGCCGACCACCGGGATCGCCGCCTGCTTGAGGTCGACCTTGCCGCGGCGGTAGGCCACCACGGTGACGGCGGTCACGAGGATCGCGAAGATCACCGACACGTAGCGGAAGAGCTCCAGGTCGTCCAGCAGCTTGGGCAGCACCACGACGATGGCCGCGCCCAGCAGCGCGCCGGTGCGGGTCTTGCGGCCGCCCATGATGATGGCCAGCAGGAAGAACACCGTCAGCTCGAAGTTGTAGGTGTTGGGCGAGATGTACTGCTCGGAGTAGGCGTACAGCCCGCCGGCCAGGCCGGCCAGACCGGCGCTGATCACGAAGGCGTAGACCTTGTAGCGGTAGACCGAGACGCCCATGCAGTCCGACGCCACCGGGCTGCCGCGCAGCGCCTCGAACGCGCGGCCCAGGTGCGAGCGCAGCACGCGGTGCACGAACACCAGCGACGCGATCAGCAGCGCCACGACGAGCCAGTAGTACTCGTCCTCCGTCATCGTGTGGCCCATCAGCTGGGGCTTGGTGAGCGTGATGCCCATCGGCCCGTTCGTCAGGAAGTCCATCTCGTTGATGAGGATCTGGATGATGGTGCCGAAGGCCAGCGTCACCATCGCCAGGTACGGCCCGGTGACGCGCAGCGCGGGCAGCGCCAGCAGCGCGCCGAAGCCCGCCGTCACCGCGATGGCCGCCGGCAGCGTCAGGTAGATCGGCAGGCCGAACTTCATCACCAGCACGCCGGCCGTGTAGGCGCCGACACCGAACAGCCCCGCGTGGCCCAGCGACACCTGCCCGGTGTAGCCCACGACGATGTCCAGCCCGAACAGGACGATCGCGTAGATCAGGATCGTCTCCACCAAGTGGATGTAATACGGATTGCCCGACACCAGCGGGAAGGCGATCAGCGCGATGAGCGCGACCGCCCCGGCGACCAGTTGCTTCGGATTCAACTTTGCAGTGGCACTCATGGGGCTCAGACCTTCTTGATCGCGGTCTTGCCGAACAGGCCGGCCGGCTTGAACGCCAGCACGATCAGCAGCAGCACGAGGCCCGGCACGTCCTTGTAGCCGGTGGAGAGATAGAAGCCGGTGGTCGTCTCGGCGATGCCCAGGATGATCCCGCCGACGATGATGCCCATGCCCGAGGTCAGCCCGCCGATGATGGCCACGGCGAAGGCCTTGAGGCCGAGCACCGCGCCCATGGTGGCGCCGGTCAGCGTCAGCGGCGCGATCAGCACGCCGGCGAAGGCCGCCGTCAGCGACGACAGCGCGTACGAGAAGGTGATCACCAGCCCGGTGTTGATGCCCATCAGCTTGGCGGCGTCGCGGTCGTTGAAGGTCGCGACCACGGCCCGGCCGTAGATCGAGCGCCGGTTGAAGAGCTCGACCGCCAGCATCATCGCCAGCGCGCCGCCCACGACCAGGATCTCCATCGGCAGCACGTTGGCGCCGAGGAACTGGATCGGCGCTTCCGGCAGCGGCGAGGGGAACTTCAGGTCGTCGCGGCCCCAGACGTTCTCGGCCACGTTCTTGAAGATGATGCCCAGCGCGATGGTGGACATGATCCAGCCGAACTCCGACTTGATCTTGATGGCGGGCCGCACGCCGATGCGCTCGACGAAGGCGCCCTGCAGCGCGCCGAACAGGCAAACGATCGGGATCATGAGCCAGTAGTTGACGCCGTGGCCGACGAGGGTCAGCCCGACCAGCGCGCCGAGCATCAGCGCGTCGCCCTGGCCGAAGTTGAGGGTGTCGGAAGTCGAGAAGGTCAGCTGGTAGCCGAAGGCGATGACCGCGTAGATCATGCCGAGCGCGATGCCGCTGAACACCAGTTGGGTCAGGATCTGCATACGGAGTCCGGAACTTCAGGGAATGGAAAAACGGCCGCGCGGGGCGGCCGTTCCTGCGGATGTCACTTCTTCTGCGGCATCGCGCCCTTGGCGTTGACGTCCTTGACCTTGACCTCGGAGGCCGCCTTGAAGTCGGCCTCGTAGGCGTAGACGACGCGCTGGCCCTTCACTTCGCCGAACACCGGGATGTTGGCGGTGATGGCCTCGTGGTCGGTCTTGGTGAACGGCTTGTTGTAGGTCGTCACGACGCCTTCGACCGGGGTCTTCAGGTCTTCCAGCGCGGCCTTGACCTTGGGGCCGTCGGTGCCGCCGGCCTGCTTGATCGCGGCGGCCAGCAGGTAGATCGAGTCGTAGCCCTGGGCGGCCGACACCGGCGAGTCGATGCGGCTGTTCTTCGGATTGAAGGTCTTCAGGTAGTTGACGATGAAGGCCTGGCGCTTGGGCGTGGTCGGTTCCTGGATGAAGGTCTGCGGCATGCGCGCGCCTTCGCCGCCGGGGCCGGCGTTGTCGATGTAGTTGGCCATCGACAGCGTCCAGCTGCCGACCATGGGCACCTTCCAGCCGAGCTTGGTCATGCCGTTGGCGATCTGCGCGAGCTCGGGCCCGATGCCGTAGGTCAGGATGGCCTCGGCGCCGGCCTCCTTGGCCTTGAGCAGCTGGGCCGTCATGTCGACGTCCTTGATGTTGAACTTCTCGACGGCCACCGGCTTGATGCCCTTGAGCTCCAGCGCCTTCTCCAGGTCGGCGCGGCCGAGCTGGCCGTAGTTGGTCGAGTCGGCCAGGATGGCGACCTTCTTGAAGCCGCGGCGGGTGACGGCCTCCTCGACGATCATCGGCGCCTGGATGCTGTCGTGGGCGGCGTTGCGGAAGACGTAGTTGTCCGGCGCGTCCTTGAACTGCTGCGTGATGACGGAGCCGGTGGCCACGTTGTTCATCACCGGGATCTTGGCGTCCTGGTAGAAGCGCTGCGCGGCCAGGGCGACACCGGTGTTGATGAAGCCGACGGTGGCGGCGACCTTCTCGCGGTTGATCAGCTCCTGGGCGATCTGGACGCCGCGTTCGTTCTTGGCTTCGTCGTCGCGCTCGACGAGCTGGATCTGCCGACCCAGGACGCCGCCGTTCTTGTTGATTTCCTGGGCCGCCAATCGCACACCGTCGCGCATGCTGACGCCCATCGACGACGAGCCGCCGGTGAAGGGTCCCGAGACGCCGATCTTGATCGGGTCGGCCGCGAGGGCGGCGAAGCTGGCGGCGGCCAGGGCGGTAGCGGTGATCCAACGCGCGCTGAACTTCATGTTTGTCTCCGAATGGTCTTTGTGCATAAGGGGTCGGAATGCCAACCCTGGAGCGCGGCCCAACAGCAGCCCGACGCCCGGCGTCAGCCTTCTCGGCGCATGGTGCATCAAGCGTGTCGAATTGCACGCATGCCATTACTTACTCGGAAACCCCGATCAGGGTGTTCAGCGTCGTGTCAGCTAGGTGGACGTGTCGACGCGACGCGCCATCGCGGTGCATGGCCAGGCGCCGCCGCGCTCAGGCGAGGAAGGCGGCCGCGTGCCTGTCCTGGGGGCGCCGGCCCGAGGTGACGTACTCGGCCAGAGCGTCGCTGACCGCGTCGGCGTCGAAGCCTTCCGCGTGCATGAGGTCAGGCACGCGGCTCGCGCGCACGACCGACTTCACATACGCGCGGATGAAGGTCCGTTCGATGACCCGGACGCTACCGAGCTCATAGAACGCCACCATGCCGCGGAGGTATTCGGCCTTGTCGACGTCCACGTAGGACAGCGGCAGCATCCCCGACTCGAGCAGGGGCAGATTGGCGGCGATGCGCGCGGTCCGCTTGTTGCCGTTGGCGAAGGACTGGATGTAGGCCACCCGGGTCAGCAGGTAGAAGGCCGCCTGGACCGGATGCAGGGTGCGGGCGATGGCCATCACCTGCCCCAGCAAGGAGGTCGCGTGCCCCGTTCCCGGCCGGAAGGGCGGCAGATAGGCCGACTGACGGAGCCGGATGTCCTGGAACTCTCGGGGCTTGCCGCGTTGCTCGACCGGGAGGAAGTGGTCGGAGTCGCAGACCTCCGCCAGACCGTGGTCGTCGGTCAGCAGCGCATGCATCCTGCAGACGTTGTCGACGCTCCACTCGCGGTGCGCCCAGAGATGCTCGGCGACCCGCTGGTGGTTGAGCGCGAGCACCGCCTCGTCCATCGGCTTGGCCGGGTTGCGTTTGCCGCATCCGAGCAGCGTGGCTGTGTCGAGGACCGAGTAGCTGCTGCCCTCCAGCAAGGACGACGCCCAGGTGAAGTCGACGAGAAACTCGGCGAGGAACGCGCGGTCCAGCGGGCGGGCCAATGCCTGGATGAAGGCACATCGACCGGCCCGCATCGGAGACAGTCCGGGCTCGGGATCGAGGTACTCATCGCGGAAGGGCGCGGCCGGACGCGCGTCCGCTGGCACCGAGAAGTGGCGGTCTTCCTCCGGGAATCGAGGGACGGCGGGCGCGGATCGGGCAAGGGCGGCGGCATCGTTCTGCATGGGGCTTCTCGGGAATCATGAGAGCCCGCATTCTTCGGATTCGCGCCCGGCGGGAAATGACCTGAAGTTGCCGACCGCAGCGGCCTCGACACGGGCCCCTGCCTGGAGGTGTCATGCCGCCCTTCGCCGCTGCGCGACTCAGCGGATCCGGCCTGCAGGTCACCTCCTGCAGGGTGTTTTTCGATCCGTTGAAGGAAGTGAGCAGCGACATGAATGACATCCATGAACTGGACTTGAGGCAGATGCATCTGGTCGGCGGCGGCGGCGTCGTCGATCCCTCGTGCCTGGTCGGCAGCATCATCCGGGGCTGGGCCGGCGGCAAACTGCTGGACATGGCCTGGGACGCGATCCGGGACCACAACGAGTCCGGCGCAGCAGTCGAGTTCCAGACAGGCGCCGGCGCCGGCGGGGGCACCTTCGGCTGATCCGGCCGGGCGCCCGCCGCCTACCGGCGGGCGCTGCCCGCGGCCGCGCGGTGACGCAGGCTGCGGGCGGCCAGCGCGGCGATCGCCAGCACGACCAGCGCATACCCCGCCAGCGCGCCCCAGCCGCTGTGGTCCCAGAACCACCCGCCCATCGCGCCCAGCGTGCTGGAGCCGATGTAATACGCGAGCAGGTAGAGCGACGCCGCATGCCCCTTGCTGCGCCCGCCGAGCGCGCCGACCCAGGCGCT
Source organism: uncultured Roseateles sp. (assembly GCA_946886855.1). Next base: position 87,514 of record CAMPJJ010000001.1, read on the forward strand.
GCTGACCGAGTGCGCGACGAAGAAGCCGATCGTCAGCAGCACGATCCCCAGGATCACCGCCGGCAGCCAGGTCGCCAGCGCGAGCAGCACGCCGGCGATCGCCAGTCCGATGCCCGACAGCAGCGCCGGCGCGCGCCCGAACCGGTCGGACAGGCCGCCCGCCGTCGCCGACGCGGCGATGCCGAACAGGTAGGCGCAGAAGATCAATCCGATCGCTCTCTGGCTGAGCGAGAACGGCGGGCGCATCAGACGGAAGCCGGCGTAGTTGTAGACCGCGACGAACATGCCCATCATCAGGAAGCCCATCGCGAACAGCAGCGGCAGCATCGGGTGCGTCAGGTGCCCGCGCCAGGCGGCCACGTGCTCCGAGAGCTTCACGCCGGTCCGGCGCACGAAGTGCTTCGACGGCGGCAGCAGGCACCAGAATCCGATCGCCGCCGCCAGCCCGAGCAGGCTGACGACGAAGAGCGCCGGCCGCCAGCCGAAGGCGTCGCTCAGGACGCTCACGCCCACCCGGCCCATCATGCCGCCGAAGGCCGTCCCGCCGACGTACTGGCCCATCGCGCGGCCCAGGCCCTTGGGATGGATCTCCTCGGCCAGATAGGCCATCGCCACGGCCGGCACGCCGCCCAGCACCAGCCCCTCGATCGCCCGGGCGACCAGCATCGCGTGCCAGCTCGGGACCACCGAGGCGATCAGGTTCAGCACCGCGGCCATCGCCATCGACGCGAACATCAGCCGTTTGCGATCCATGCTCTCGGACAGCGCGCCCGCGCACAGGATCGCGAAGGCCAGCGCGCCGGTCGCCAGCGACAGCGACAGGGCGCTCGCCGCCGCGCCGACGTGGAACTCCGCCGCGAACAGCGGCAGCAGCGGCTGCACGCTGTAGAGCAGCGAGAAGGTCGTGAAGCCCGCCAGGAACAAGGCGAACGCGATGCGGCGGTAGGCGGTGGTGCCGGGTTCGGCGTAGTCGTGGAGGGCGGCGGGACTCGCGGCCCCGGGGGCACTGCTCATGGGAGGGGGAACGGTCCGTGGCGGCTCATCGTCGGCCGAACATCATCTGCCCGGCGAGCGCGCGCTTGAGCGGCGGCAGCGCCTGCAGCGCGGCGAGGCCCAGACCTCGCGCCGCCGGCAATCCCGGCCAGCGCCACGCGAAAGTGCGCGCCAGGAAGTCGGTCGTGAGGATGGTCGCCCAGCGGTCCGGCGCGCGCTGCCACTCGACGCGGCGCAGCGCCGTGTCGATGCGCGGATCGCGCCGCAGCGCCTCGACCAGCGCGAAGGCGTCGCGCAGGCCGAGGTTCAGGCCCTGCCCCGCGACCGGATGCAGCGTCTGCGCCGCGTTGCCGATGCGGATGCGGCGGCCCTCGACCAGCGTGCGCTCGGCATTCAGGCCCAGCGGGAAACACTTCAGCGGACCGATGCCCTGCAGGCGGCCGACGCGGTCCGGCAACTGCTGCTGGATCACCGTCAGCCGCTGCGCGTCGGTCAGGCCGGCGACCTCGTCCTCGTCCTGCGGCTGGCACCACACCAGCGCGGCGCGGCGCTGGCCGTCGCGATCCGGCAGCGGCAGCAGCGCCAGCGGACCGCGCCGCGTGAAGCGCTCGTAGGCCACGCCCGCCGGGCTGTCCGGCGACAGCGTCACCGTGCCCACCCAGGCATTCTGCTGGTAGTCGTGCGCGAGCGCCTTGCGCGCCTGATCGGAGAACACGCCGCCTTCCGCGACCACCGCCAGGTCGAAGCGCTCGGCGATGCCGGCGTCGATCTCGACCTCGTCGGGCCGGTCCTGCTTGATGCCGTCCACGGCCTGGCCGAAACGGCTGATCAGTCGCTTCGGCTCCAGCGCGCTCGCCTGCTGCCAGGCAGCCTGCAAGGGGGCCACGAGTTGCCCGTAGGCGAGCACGGCCCCGAGTTGCGGCACCGACTGCTCGGCGGCGCTGAGGTGGACCTCGGGTTCGCCCGACGGGCCGAACCACGGGCTGGAGAGCGTCGGCGGCGCCTGGCTCACGTGGACTTCGCGGATCGCCTGCGCCAGGGCTGCGGGCCACACGCGCAGGCGCTGCAACAGTTGCACGCTGCCGAGCGACAAGGCGATGGTGCGCGGGTCGCCGGAGACGTCGCGTTCCAGCGGCCGGGCGTCGAAGAGGCTCACCTGCGCCTGCGGCAGGTAACGCGCCGCGAGCAGCGCCAGCGCCAGGCCCGCCGGGCCCGCGCCGATCACCGCGAGGCGCAGCGGCGGTGCGTGGCCGTCGAACGAGGCATCGAAGGCGTCGGCGTCCGCGGAAGCGGCGCCGTCATGAGCGGCGGAGTCTGAAGGCTGGGGCATGACGTCGACCCGTGAAACTGCGCCGGTCGCATCGGGCGACCGGATGCAGGTCACTATATCGCCGCCCTCCCCCGCACCGCTCAGACCGCGACCAGCTTGCGCCCACTCGCGCCGGGCAGCGTGCGCAGCGATTGCGCGACGGTCGCGGTGTAGTCGCGGCTCAGGATGGTGCTGACGAAGATCCAGTCGCAGCGGCATTCGGTCGCCGTCGCGGTCACCGTCATGTAGCCGCGGCGCGAGGTGTCCGCATAGACCAGCGGGCCGATCAGCTGCGTCAGCGCGCCGGCGAGCTGCTGCGGGTTCTCCTTGGGCAGGTACTCCTCGAAGCCCGGCGAGGTCACCGACGAGGTCGCGAACTCGACGCCGATCTGGCGGTTGGACGCGTCCAGCAGGTCGTTCGCCCACGCGTTGTGCGTATCGCCGGCCAGCACGACCAGGTTCTTGTCCAGTTGGCGGGCGGTGCCCAGCAGCGTCTCGCGCGCCACCGGGTAACCGTCCCAGGCGTCGAGGTTGTAGGGAATGCTGGGGGCGTTCAGCACCGCCTGTTCCTGCGGGGTGAGGCTGGCCGGATTGCCCTGCGCCTTCGCCACGATGGCCGCGTACTGCGACACCGACACCCCGGTGCCCGGCGCATTGGCCTCGAACAGGATGGGCGCTGGGATGTTCATCCGGCCCATCAGCACCTGCTGGCCCAGCACCTGCCAGGTCGCCGTCGACGCCTGCATCTGCGCCTGCAGCCACTGGCTCTGCGTCGCGCCCATGAGCGTGCGGTCGGTGCGGGCCATGTCGGCCTGGAACTTCGCGCTGTCCAGGCCGGTGGCGGTGAGGTAGTCGGCGTAGCTGAGCTGCTTGTCGCGCGCCAGGACCCGCGTGTCCAGCATGTGCAGCGACATCAGCGCGCCGAAGTTGAAGCTGCGGTAGGTGGTCAGCGGATCGCTGCCGTCGCGCACCGGCAACCATTCGTGCCAGGCCTGGACGGCGGCGGCGCGGCGCACCGCGTAGTCGCCTTCGGTGGCCGGCTGGTGGTTCTCCGCACCGTCCTTCCAGGCGTCGTTCGCGACCTCATGGTCGTCCCACACGGCGATCATCGGCAGCGCGGCGTGCAGCTTCTGAAGGTCGGCGTCGGCGCGGTATTGCGCGTAGCGTCGGCGGTAGTCGGCCAGCGCGACGATCTCCTTCTGCGGCTCGACCACGCGGCCCAAGGTCTGGGCGTTGTTGCTCGCGTACTGGCCGGGGCCGTACTCATAGATGTAGTCGCCCAGGTGGACGGCGACGTCGTAGCTGTCGGTCTCCGCGCGCTTGGCCGCCTCGGCGTAGACATTGAAGTAGCCGGTCGGGTAGTTCGAGCACGAGAACACCGCGAGCCGCACCTGCCCGACGTTGGCGGCCGGCAAGGTCTTCGCGCGACCGACGGTCGAGGTCGCCGCGTAGGCCTTGAAGCGGTACCAGTAGCGCACGCCGGCCTGCAGCCCGACGGCGTCGACCTTCACGCAGAAATCGCTGGAGGCGCGCGCCGTCGCCTCGCCCTTGGCCACGACGGAGGCGAAGTTCGCGTCGCTTGCGACTTCCCAGCTCACCGGCACGTCGCGCAGGTCGGCGCTGTCCTGCGCCAGCACCCGGGTCCAGAGGATCACGCGATCGTTCAGCGGATCGCCGCTGGCCACGCCGTGGCTGAAGACGACCGCGACCTGCGGCGCGTCGTCGCCGCCGTCCCCGCCGCAGCCCGCCAGCGGCAGGCCCGCCAAGGCGCCCGCGGCCAGCGCGCCGCGCACCAGATGACGTCGGGTGTGGTCGACGGTCTCGGCGGCGGCCGCCTCGTCTTTCTTGATCAGGTTCAGCAGGGGCTTCTTGGTCATGGTCGGGCGAGCGGGTGGGCTGGCGAAATGAGGATGAAGCACGTGCAGTCGCATGTGCGCGTCACAGTGTTCGTGTTCACGGTGACATGACGACGACAGGGCGGCGGCAGAGGGACGGCAGAAGGACGGCGGCGGGGCGGCAGCGGGGCGTCGGTGGCCGCCACACATCGGCGGGGCATTCGACGTGCCGTCTGACAGCCGCGCCGGCCTCCGCTACGCTGGCGCGCTTCTGAGGGAACGACGAGGAAACTCCGAGCAACCTCTGAGAAGACGCAGAGAGCAGCAACCACGGAGAAAAGCATGCAATACCGTCGACTCGGCCGCAGCGGCCTGCAGGTGTCCGAACTGTCCCTGGGCTCCTGGGTGACGTATCACAACCAGGTCGACACCGGCTCGGCCGTCGAGCTGATGGCCGCGGCGCGCGACGCCGGCATCAACTTCTTCGACAACGCCGAGGCCTACGCGCTCGGCAAGAGCGAGGAGATCATGGGCCAGGTCTTCAGGCAGCTGGGCTGGGGCCGCCACACCTACGTCGTGTCGACGAAGTTCTACTGGGGCATCGACAAGTCGGGCACCACGATCAACTACAAGGACACGCTGAACCGCAAGTACCTGATGCAGGCCATCGACGGTTCGCTCAAGCGCTTCGGGCTGGACGAGATCGACCTGGTCTACTGCCACCGTCCCGATCCGCACACGCCCATCGAGGAGACCGTGCGCGCGATGAGCGACATGATCACGCAGGGCAAGGCGCTGTACTGGGGCACCAGCGAGTGGAGCGCCGACGAGATCCGCGCGGCCTGGGAGATCGCCGAGCGCCACCACCTGCACAAGCCGGTGATGGAGCAGCCGCAGTACCACCTGTTCCACCGCCAGCGTGTGGAGAAGGACTACGCCCGCCTGTACGAGGACATCGGCCTGGGACTGACCACCTGGAGCCCGCTGGCGTCCGGCCTGCTGACCGGGAAGTACCGCAACGGCATCCCCGAGGGCAGCCGCGGCGCGCTGGAGAGCATGGCCTGGCTGCGCGAGCAGCTGCAGGAGCCGCAGCGCAACGCGGCGGTCGGCGAGCTCGGCAGGATCGCCGATGAGCTGGGATGCACGCTGGCGCAGCTGGCCATCGCCTGGATCAATCGCAACCCGCGCGTGTCGACGGTGATCCTCGGTGCGAGCAAGCTGTCGCAGCTGCAGGACAATCTGGGCGCGCTGGCCGTGACGCCGAAGCTGACGCCGGAGATCCTGGCCCGCATCGACGCGATCACGCTGCCGCTGGCGAAATAGGCCCTCGGGGTTTGTCCGCAGACCGCCCGCCAAGCCCCTCATTGACGGGGCGGGGTTGTCGCGCCGGTGCCGCAATCCCGCCGGGCGGCGGGCTAGCATCCCGCGCGATGCTGCGACGACGTGCCGTTTCCCTGCTGCCGAGTCTGTCTGCCGCCGTCGTGCTGGTCCTGGCTGCTGCCATGGCGATCATGCCGCGCGGCGTCGCGGCGTTCCCGCAGGAGACGCGCCCCGAGCGCCCCTCACCGCCGGACGTGTCGCTGCTCGCCGAGCCTCGTTTCGAGACCGTCGGCATCGACGCCCCGGTGCCGCTGAACGTCATCTCGGCCGTCGCCCAGGACCGTGCCGGTTTCCTGTGGATCGGCACGGGCGCGGGCCTGGTGCGCTTCGACGGTTATCACTTCCGCCAGCCGGGCGCGCCGATCGAGAACGGCGTGCGGTCGGCCCGCAGCCTCGGTTTCATCCGCGCCCTGCTCGTCGCACGCGACGGCCGGCTGTGGATCGGCACCGAGGCCGACGGCCTGGCCGCCTACGACCCGCAGACCGAGAAGCTGTCGCTGTTCCGTTCCGACGCCAACCCGCAGCTGCCGCGCAGCGCGGTCTCCGCCGGCACGATCCGCGCGCTGGCCGAGGATCGCGACGGCCAGCTGTGGATCGGCACCATCGGCCACGGGCTGGACCGGTACGACCCGGTCGAGGGCCGCTTCCAGCATTTCCGCCAGGGACAGCCCGGCGGCCTGCCCGACGACCGGGTCCAGTCGCTGGCCATCGACGGCGACGGCGCGCTGTGGGTCGGCACCTGGAAGGGCCTGGCGCGCAAGCGCGCCGGCGCCGAGCGCTTCGAACCGGTGTTCTCGACGCCGGGCCAGCCCGGTCTTGCCGGCAAGATCGTGCTGAGCCTCTTCGTCGCGCCCGACGGCCGGGTCTGGGCCGGCACGCAGCAGGGCGACCTCGCCCTGATCGATCCGAAAACCGGCGAGGGCACGCTGCTCGAACGCGCCGAGGACGCGGTGAACGGCTCCGTCAACACCTTCGTCGCGCTGGACGACCGCCACCTCTGGCTCGGCCGCAACGGCGGGCTCGAACTGCGCGCCGTCGCCAGCGGCGAGCTGCTGCGGACCATGAAGCACGATCCGCTGAACCGCGGCAGCCTGGGCGGCAACGAAGTCCGCGCGCTGATGCGCGACCGCGCCGGCTGGATCTGGACCGGCGGCTACGGCGGCGGCCTGCAGCGCCACAACCCCGCCAACACCAGCACCTGGGTGCGCGGCCGCGATGCCGGCAAGCAGGCGCAGCTGATCGACCCGAGCACCCGCGCGATGGTGCAGCTCGACAGCGGCGAGATCTGGCTGGGCAGCAACGAGAGCGGCGTGACCGTGCTCGACGAGCAGCTGCGCTCGATCGCTTCCCTGCGCCCCGCGCCGGGTCAGCGCGGCGGTCTCTCGGGCGGACGCATCTCCAGCCTCGTCCAGATGAAGGACGGGACGATCTGGCTCGGCAGCGACGGCGGCCTGCACCAGTACACGCGCGAGCGTCAGCTGCTGCGCGTCATCCAGGCCGGCACGGGCCGGGCGCGGCGGCTGCTCGCGGGCCGCGACGGCACACTGTGGATCGGCACGCAGGACGGGCTCTATCGCCTGCCGCCGGCAGCGTCCGCCGCTGCAGCGCCGGCGACAGCGGCAACACCGGCGGCAACACCGGCGGCAACACCGGCGGCTCTGGCGGCTCTGGCGGCACCGGCGACGCCAGCGGCGCAGGCCGCGCAGGCCGTGCCGGTGCGGCTCCGGCAGGAAGGCGGCCAGCCGCTGACCGGCGACGTCAACGCGCTGTCCGAGACCGAGGACGGCGGCCTGTGGGTGGGCACCGAGAAGGGCCTGTACCGCCTCCCTCCCGGCGGCACGGAACTGGTCGTCGCCCGCGCCCGCCCGGGCCGCGACATGAGCCACCATTCCATCGTCGGCCTGCTGGTCGATTCGAAGCAGCGCCTGTGGGTCGACACCGCGGCGGGGCTGCATCTGCTCACCCGCTGGGACGGCCGCGACGCGGAGTTCGACCGCATCAGCGAGAAGCACGGCGTGATCGGCCGCTCGTTCGGCGCCAACCTCCTCGAGGACGGCGAGGGACGCATCTGGTCGCAGAACTTCGTCTACGACCCGGCCAAGGACAACTACTACGAGCTGACCAACGCCGACGGCGTCGACATCGGCACCGGCTGGTTCCGCGCCTACCTGAAGACGCGGGACGGCCGGCTGCTGTTCGGCGGCAGCAAGGGCGTGCTGGTGGTGACGCCGGAGCGCTTCGAGGCCTGGGCCTATCAGCCTGCGCTGGTCGCGACGGAACTGCGCGTGGACGGCCAGCGCCTGCCCGCCGGCAAGCTGCCGGAGAACGGGCTGACCCTCGGCGCCGACAACCGCAGCTTCAGCGTCGAGTTCGCGGCGCTGGACTTCAGCGAGCCCGAACGCAACCGTTACGCGTACCAGCTGGAGGGCTTCGATCCGGAGTGGATCAGCACCGGCGCCGACCTGCGCGTGGCCGTCTACACCAACCTCGATCCGGGCCGGTACCGGCTGCGCGTGCGCGGCACCAACCGCAACGGCGTCTGGAGTCCGCTGGAGCTCGACATCCCGGTGCGCGTGCTGCCGGACTGGTGGCAGACCTGGTGGGCGCGCACGCTGGGCGGCGCGACGCTGATCGGGCTGGTCTACCTGCTGGTCGCCCTGCGGACCTCCTACCTGCGGCGCTCGCAGATGGCGCTGGAGATCAAGGTGCGGGCGCGGACGGCCGAGCTCGAGCGGCTCTCGCTCGACCTGCAGGCCAAGACGGTCGCGCTGGAGGAGTCCAGCCTGTCGGACCCGCTGACGGGGCTGCGCAACCGGCGTTTCCTGACGCAGCACATCGACGCAGACGTGGCGCTGGCGGTGCGTCGCCATGAGCAGGCGCGCGGAAGCGGAAACGGAAACGGAAACGGAAACGGAAACGGAAACGGAGACGGCAACGGCGCGGTGCCGCCGGAAGACGGCGACCTGATCTTCTTCCTGCTCGACCTCGACCATTTCAAGGCGCTGAACGACCGCCTCGGCCACGCGGCCGGCGACGCGGTGCTGCAGCAGATGCGGCAGCGGCTGACCGCCGTGTTCCGCGAGGCGGACTATCTCGTCCGCTGGGGCGGCGAGGAGTTCCTCATCGTCGCGCGCGACACCTCGCGGGCACATGCGGCGGAACTCGCCGAGCGTGCGCGGCAGCAGGTCAGCGGCGCGCCGTTCGAGCTCGGCGACGGCCGGCGCGTCGACGTCACCTGCTCGGTGGGGTTCGCGGCCTTCCCGCTGGCGCCGGCGTTCCCGCGGGCGCTGGACTGGGCGGCCACGGTCGCGCTCGCCGACGAGGCGCTCTACGCGGTCAAGCGCGGCGGGCGCAACGGCTGGGAAGGCGTCATCGGCGTGCCGCCGAGGGGCGATGTCCCCGACCTCGAGGGCGCACTGCGCCGACACTCGCGCGAATCGATGGCAGACTGGCTGGCGAGCGGCGACCTGACGGTCGTCCGCTCCTCGCCGCCGGCTGAACCGGACGCCGCCCCTGCGCGGACTCACGACGCCGGCAAGTCCTGACCCTTCGGCACGGGGTGACCGGCCCAGGCCGGTCCGCCGATTGCCGGACGTGCGACAAGACCGGCGCGGAGACGGCAATTGACGCTCCCGCCCGATGGCCGTTGACCGGCCATCGGTAAAGCCGACCAGTAAAGGCTGCCAGAGCCTGTCCGTCATCGCCGCCACGGCGACCGGATTGGCCCGATGATCGGGGGCTTCCCCGGCCCACCGGTTCCGACCTGGCCGCCGTCCACGGATCGAGGAGAACCTTCGTCTTGATGAACGACCTTGCGAACTTCCTGCAGTTCAGCAGCTGGCCGCCCCGGCCCGACTGGCTGTTCTGGGCCTCGCTGACCATGGTGGCCGCCGGCGTGCTCGGCGAATTCGTCAACCGCCGGCTCGGCCTGCCCCGTGTCGTCGGCTACAGCGTCGTCGGCATGGTGCTGGCGGCGCTGGGTCACGGCATCTTCGCCAACGGCGCGCTGGACGCGCGGCTGCGGCTGGTGGTCGATCTCGCGCTCGCGCTGCTGCTGTTCGAGATGGGCTCGCGCGTGAACCTGCGCTGGCTGCGCAACAACAAGGCGCTGCTCGGCGCAAGCGCGGCGGAGGCGGCCGCGTCCTTCGTCGTCGTCGGCTTCGGACTGACGCTGCTGGGCGTGAGCCCGCTGGTGTCGTTCAGCTGCGCGATCCTCACGATGGCCTCGAGCGCGGCGGTGGTCGGCCGGGTCGGCGCGGAGCTGCGCGCGGCCGGACAGGTGAGCGAGCGCATGCTCGCGCTGACCTCGCTGAACACCATCTACGGCGTGCTCGCGCACAAGCTGCTGCTGGGCTGGCTGGCGCTGGACCAGAAGGGCGACTGGCTGGAAGCCGTCGCGCAGCCGCTCTACGCCTTCGTCGGTTCGATCATCGTCGCCGCGCTGCTGGCGCGGCTCACCGCCAACCTGATGCGCCGGCTGGACCTGCGCAACGAGAACTCGGTGCTGATGCTGCTCGGCCTGGTGCTGGTGGCGCTGAGCGTGGCGCGGGTGCTGAACCTGTCGACGCTGCTGGTGCCGCTGCTGGCCGGCATGATCCTGCGCAACACCACCGAGCGCCCCTGGGTGTGGCCGCGCCACTTCGGCACGGCGGGCGGGGTGCTGGTGCTGATGCTGTTCGTCGCGGTCGGTTCCGCGTGGACGCTGCAGGCACTGGCCACGGGCGCCGTGCTGGCGCTGGCGCTGCTGCTGCTGCGCCTGTTCGCGAAGGCGCTGGCCCTGACCGGCATGGCGCGCCTGAGCGGCATCGACGCCCGCCAGGGCATCGCGCTGGCGGTGTGCCTGAGTCCGGTGTCCGGCACGATGCTGGTGCTCTTCAGCGAAGTGCAGTTGCACCATCCGCAGATCGCGACCCTGCTCGCGCCCGTCATCCTGTCGACGATCGCGTTGATGGAGCTGGTCGGTCCGATCGCCGTGCAGTGGGGCCTGCGCCTCGCCGGCGAGCATCACCCTGAAACGCCTGTAGTCAAGGAGGCTGCGAAGCGATGAGCCTCGAACCATTTGCCATTTCGAAGCCCCTGACGATGGGGGTGGAGCTCGAACTCCAGATCGTCAACCGCCACGACTACGACCTGATGCCGGGATCGAAGGACCTGCTGCGGGTCATGAAGGGCGAGACCGTGCCGGGCGACGTCACGCCCGAGATCACGGACAGCATGATCGAGCTCTGCACCAACGTCTGCACGAACTACGAGCAGGTGCTGGAGCAGCTGACCACCACGCGCGACGCGCTGGTGCGCAGCGCCGACCGGCTCAACCTGGGCCTGTCGGGCGGCGGCACGCATCCGTACCAGCACTGGAGCAAGCAGCGGATCTTCGACAAGCCGCGCTTCCAGGAGATCTCGTCGCTGTACGGCTACCTGAGCAAGCAGTTCACGGTGTTCGGCCAGCACGTGCACATCGGCTGCGAAGGCCCGGACCACGCGCTGCGGCTGCTGCACGGCCTGTCGCGCTTCATCCCGCATCTGATCGCGCTGTCGGCGTCGTCGCCGTACGTGCAGGGGAACGACACCGGCTTCCATTCGGCGCGACTGAACTCGGTGTTTGCGTTCCCGTTGTCGGGACGTGCGCCCTTCGTGCTGACCTGGGACGACTTCCTGGTGTTCTTCGAGAAGATGACCCACACGGGCGTCGTGAAGAGCATGAAGGACTTCTACTGGGACATCCGGCCCAAACCCGAGTACGGAACGATCGAGGTGCGGGTGCTCGACACGCCGCTGACGATCGAGAAGGCGTCGGCGCTGGCGGCGCTGATCCAGTGCCTGGCGCGGTGGATCTCGCACGACAAGCCGTTCGCGCTGCACGAGGACGACTACCTGCCCTACACCTTCAACCGGTTCCAGGCCTGCCGGTTCGGGCTGGACGGGACCTTCGTCGATCCGAAGAGCGGCGAGCACCGCAGCCTGCGCGAGGACCTGAACGTCACGCTGCACGCGCTGGAACCGCACGCGGTCGCGCTGAAGGCGGAACCGGCGCTGCGGTATGTCCGCGAGGAAATGCGCTGGCAAGGCAACGACGCGACGTGGGCGCGCGGGGTCGTGGAGAAGGAACAGCTGCTGAATGAGCTGGTGCGGCAGCAGTGCGAGCGCTGGGCGGGAAGGCCGGTGGGGACGGCGCGCTGAGCCGGGCCTCGTGAACGTTTGAGATCGCAGATTGCGATCTCAAAACATCAGTCCACTTTCCTCGCGACTCGGGTTTGAGATCGCAATTTGCGATCTCAAACATTCTGCTGCGGCTACACATCATCGGACGGCGGTAGAAAGCCGATCGGGCGCTTCTGCGAAAGGCTCGGCGGCTTCATCAAGTCCCTCAAGGCGTCGAACACCTGCTTGAACTGATCGTCTGCGCGCCGGCTGAATGTCTCTTGATGCTGGGCCAACGCTTCTGTTCGAGCCTCCATCTCACCGAGCCGATGCGCCATGTCGACGTGCGACGCGGCCAGTTCCCTCAGTCGAACGAATGCACGGACAACGTACAACGAAACCTCTACCGCGCGAGGACTATTGAGGACCGTCGCGGCCATCAAGGCACCATGTTCCGTGAACACGCGCGGTGCGTAACGGCGACCTCCACGGCCTGCAGGCGCATCGTTTGAGGTCGCAAGCTGCGACCTCAAAGAAGAGAACTCCTCGATCGAGAGCGTGAACATGAAGTCTTCGGGAAACTTCGGAAGATTGCGCTTCACCGCTTCGTTCAAGCGTCCTGTCTCGACGCCATAGAGCGCAGCAAGGTCCGTGTCCGTGAGTACGCGCTGCCCTCGTACGACAGCAATGCGCAGCGAGATGCTTTCCGCCGCGACCAGTTCGACCGATGTGGAGGTCGCCATCGGAAGCCTCTGCGTCAGTCGGTCACGGCAAAGAGCGGCGTCACCTGCCGAGTCGCGGCCGACAGCAGCCCCGCGTTCTTGAGCATGTCGCGCATCGCGATGTCTTCTAGCGCGTACAAACCCTCCGCGGAGCGCCACAACAATTCCTTCTCTCGTAGGGTCTCCAAGGCTGCGCTTACATGCGCCACATCAACGCGCATCGTGGCTGGATTGCCGTCCTCGGCAAGGACGGTCTGCAGCGTGTTGATGGTTCCGGGCCAGCGCGGCGCGCACTCCCGCCCTTGGGCCGCAATGACGCGCAGGAGAGCGAACTCCAATGGATCGAGCCACCGGAGGCGACGAAGCAGGTGTTGAACGGCATTGCGCTCGTGATCGATCATCGCGCTCGTCATCACGCCGACCGCTTCGCTCGGGTCCCGAACCGTCCCCTGCTGAAGCGCATCAAGACCGGCACCGAGCCAGGCAGGGCGGCAGCCATACCGTCGAAACAACTCCTCTACCTGGTCAACGTTCAGACGAACAGATACGGGGGCATGGCGACAGAACCATTCGACAAACTCCCGACCCAGCAGCGGAAAGTCCCTCACACTCTCATCGTTGAACGAGGGCTTCAGCTTCTGCGCCAGCATGGTGAGTTTGTCGTGCTCCGAGCCGACCGCAACGACGCGGAGACCATGGTGAGATCCCATGTTCAGCTCTTCGATCGCGGACCGGATTGCACGCAGGATGTTCTTCCCATTCTTAGTGGTGATGACGTCCTGCGCTTCGTCCACGATCAGGACGAGGATCCGCTCGCATTCGTCTGAAAGCGCCGCAAGGGCGTGCGTCACTGACACCATGTGGCCAACGTCGTCTCGAAGAAGACTGAGTGGCGACAGGCCATTGCCCCTCTCAACGAGGCCCGTCCTGCGGGCAAGGCGAATCAGGGCGCCTTCGTGGCGAGCCAGGGCGCATCGGATCTCGGCAGCGATCAATTCGCCCGGCTCATCGCCGCGTGACGCCCAAAGATCGACATGGATGACGACTGCGCCGCGACGACTCAGCGCCGGGCCCAGGTCATAGGAAAGGAACGTGGACTTGCCGGTGCCGCGCGGTGCGGCGAGCAAGAGCGAGGAACTCGAAGACGACGGTAGGTCGTCGAGGATGAAGGTAGCCAGCTCTTCGGCCAACGGCGTGCGGTGAAAGACTTCCAAGGGGACTTCTCCGGATCGGGACAACGAGCACGCATGCTCTTCGCAATTGCGTGCCCGCTTTCTGATCCATATCAAAGTCCCCGACCTGTTCCGCCATTGGAGGGAATGATGGGAGGTCAAGTCTTGTCGAAGCTCATCAGCGATTGCTTCGGACCGCCTCAACATTTGAGATCGCAATTTGCGATCTCAAAACATCAGTCCACTTATCTCGCGACGCGGGTTTGAGATCGCAATTTGCGATCTCAAAGATCGACGCCGCTGTTTCATCATCGCGCCGGGACGCACGCAAAGCCGCCCGCGCTCATGGGCCATGTCATTGACCCATGAGCGTGGGCGGCTTTGCTCTAGCGGTGCTCTGCTGTTTGAGATCGCAAATTGCGATCTCAAACAGGCACCTCGTCGACGGCGCGGCTGACGATGCCAAGCATTCCAAGACCTTCGCGCAGAGACTGGCGCACGCTCTCGACGACGTGGCGGGAGGGATCGCCCTCCACGCAGTTCTCCTCGACCAGCGACAGCGTCGCCGCTGCGGACACCAGCGTGTTGCGCAGGTTGGCGATGGCCGAGGCGACGGACACGTCGGTGCGCAGGCAGACCGCGTCGGCGCCGAGGCGCAGGCCGAAGAGCTGCGCGTCGCTCATGCCCCACTCGTTCTGGAGGCGGATGAGCGAGCCGAGGTCGCAGTCCGCCAGCGGGCGGCGGTCGCGGATCGGGCCGCGTGCTTCGTTGATACGCGTTTGATGCAGGGTTCCCATGTTCGTAAGACTCCGGAGAACTTTGGAAACCACCAGCTTCGATGGCCGAGTCGCGACATGCGGTCGATCGAATCGAAGGGGTGGGCGAGATGTTCAAACCACCTTGCTTTCGCCGTGTGACCACCCTCGCGGAATGGTCCATCTCGCCCATGATCGAAATGACATGGACCGCGCCCTCGCATTGAACGCGAGGGCTGAATCAGCAAGGTGGGTTTGAAACACCGGAGTCCATCGTGCAACCGGTCGACGAATCACTCTCTGATAAAGATCAAAGAGTTCCGGCGGATCCGCCATCGTGGGGAACACCGCACCGATCCGCTCGAATTTCCGCAGTTGCTTCCCTCTTCAGGGTGTCTGCCGATTTCGCGCACGGCATCTAGACTCGCGCGCTTCGAATTCCGGACTGTCAGAACGCGCCCGCCATGAGCCCCCTCTTCGCTACCTTCAGCCTGGTCTCCATGGTCGTCTCGACCATCGCCAGCATTGGCTGCATCTGGTTCGCCGCAAAGATCGTCGGCGCGCATGAAGCCAGCTTCGGTCGCTGCGCGGTCGCCAGCGTCGTGTCGGCGGTGGTCGTGATCGCCGGCTTGCTGCTGCTCGGACCTTTGCGCGGTTTGCTGGTCGCGCCTCTGCTGATGCTGGTCGCCTTCAAGTTCATCCTGGATACCAGTTTCCTCGGCGCCTTCATCATTGGCGTGCTCACCGTCGCCTTCCAGACCGGCCTCAGAAAGCTCATGGAATGACGGTTCTTAGAGATCGCAAATTGCGATCTCAAAAAAATTGGCTGCTCCTTGTCAGCCCATGCCGTTGAGCTCTTCCAGTTGCTCCGGCGCACCCACGTTCGCCCACGGTCCCGTGTAGAGCTCCGCCGTCACCGCCCGCGCTTGGATCGCTTGGTCGAGGCTCGCGCGGATGCGCTGATGCTGCCCCGCCTGCACGCCGTCGAAGAACGCGCGCTTGTACAGGCCGATGTTGCTGTAGACCTCCAGGTCGCCATCGATGGTCGCGAAACCAGCCGCGTCGATGCCGAAGTCGCCCGTCGGATGCCGCGGCTGCTTCGGCACGAACCACAGGTGCGCCAGCAGCGGGCTCGCCGCGAAGGCCGCAGCCTTCGCCGGGTCGAACTCGAAGTCGGGGATGAAGATGTCCGCCGACACCGCCCAGAAGGCTTCGTCGCCGTCCGCGCACAGCAGGTCCAGCGCCGTCGCGATGCCGCCACCCGTTTCCAGCGCGCGGCCGTAGCGCTCGCCTTCGTGGCTGTAATGCAGCGTCACGCCGAATCGCGCGCCGTCGCCCAGCGTCGCCTCGAACTGCTCGTGCAGCCACGCCGTGTTGATCACGATGTCCCGGATGCCGGCCCGCGCGAACGCCTCGATGTGCCACTCGATCAGCGGCTTGCCGCGCACCTTCAGCAAGGGCTTGGGCGTGTGGTCGGTCAGCGGCCGCATGCGCTCGCCGCGCCCGGCCGCGAGGATCATGGCTCGCATCGATGGGTCCAGAAATTGAGGCCGCGAGTTTAGAGCCCGCTCCGCAATACGCTTGCGCGCACTTTTCGTCACCCCGCGCACACCCGGAAACCGCTCCCCGGCGCCTTCACTAGAATCTCGGGTTTGCCCCAACCCCTGCCCGAGACCAACACCATGGCCGAGACCAGCGCTGCCGTCGTCACCCCGAACACCACCCAGATGGCCAACGCCATCCGCGCCCTGGCGATGGACGCCGTCCAGCAGGCCAACTCCGGCCACCCGGGCGCCCCCATGGGCATGGCCGAGATCGGCGTCGCGCTGTGGAAGCGCCACCTGCGCCACAACCCGGCCAACCCGCAGTGGGCCGACCGCGACCGCTTCGTGCTGTCCAACGGCCACGGTTCGATGCTGATCTACGCCCTGCTGCACCTGACCGGCTACGACCTGCCGATCTCGGAGCTGAAGGCCTTCCGCCAGATGCACTCCAAGACCCCGGGCCACCCGGAAGTCGGCATCACCCCCGGCGTCGAGACGACCACCGGCCCGCTCGGCCAGGGCATCACCAACGCCGTCGGTTTCGCGCTGGCGGAGAAGCAGCTCGCCAAGGAATTCAACCGCGACGGCCACACCATCGTCGACCATCACACCTACGCCTTCCTCGGCGACGGCTGCCTGATGGAGGGCATCAGCCATGAAGCCTGCTCGCTGGCCGGCTCGTGGAAGCTGAACAAGCTGATCGCGATCTACGACGACAACGGCATCTCCATCGACGGCCAGGTCGGTCCCTGGTTCGGCGACGACACCGCCAAGCGCTTTGCCGCCTACGGCTGGAACGTGGTCGGACCGGTCGACGGCCATGACGTCGACGCCGTCGACGCCGCCATCGCACTGGCCAAGACCAGCAAGGACAAGCCCTCGCTGATCATCGCGAAGACCCACATCGGCAAGGGCAGCCCGAACCGCGCCAACACCTCCAAGGCCCACGGCGAGCCGCTCGGCGCCGAGGAAATCAAGCTGACCCGCGACGCCATGGGCTGGTCGCACGAGCCCTTCGTGCTGCCCGCCGAGGTCTACGCCGACTGGGATGCCAAGGCCGCCGGCGCCGATGTCGAGAAGGCCTGGGACGCCAAGTTCGACGCCTACGCGACGCAGTTCCCGGAACTGGCGGCGGAGTTCTCGCGCCGCATCGCCGGCGTGCTGCCGCCCAACTTCGCCGACATCGCCGCGCAGGCCGTCATCGGCGCGCATGAGAAGGCCGAGACCGTCGCCTCCCGCAAGGCCAGCCAGATCGCGCTGGAAGCCTTCACCGCCGCGATGCCCGAACTGCTGGGCGGCTCGGCGGACCTGACCGGCTCCAACCTGACCAACACCAAGAGCACGCCCGCCTTCCGCCTGGAAGAGGACGGCAGCTCCAACGGCGGCCGCCACATCAACTACGGCGTGCGCGAGTTCGGCATGGCCGCGATCATGAACGGCGTCGCGCTGCACGGCGGTTTCATCCCCTACGGCGGCACCTTCCTGACCTTCAGCGACTACAGCCGCAACGCCATCCGCATGGCCGCGCTGATGAAGCAGCGCGTGATCCACGTGTTCACGCACGACTCCATCGGCCTGGGCGAAGACGGCCCGACCCACCAGTCCGTCGAGCATGTCTCCAGCCTGAGACTGATCCCCGGCCTGGACGTCTGGCGTCCCGCCGACACCGCCGAGACCGCCGTGGCCTGGACCCTGGCCCTGGCCAACAGCCAGCGCCCCAGCGTGCTCGCGCTGAGCCGCCAGAACCTGCCCTACCTGAAGAAGTCGGGCGAGGCCGTCGACGCCATCACCACCGGCGGCTACGTGCTGAGCGAGCCGTCCGACGTCGGCCTGAAGAAGAAGGCGCAAGCCGTGCTGATCGCCACCGGTTCGGAAGTGCAGCTGGCCATCGCGGCGCAGCAGCAGCTGGCCGTGGCCGGCATCCCGGTGCGCGTGGTCTCGATGCCTTGCACGAGCCTGTTCGACCGCCAGGACGCGAAGTACAAGAAGAGCGTGCTGCCGGAAGGCCTGCCGAGCGTCGCCATCGAGGCCGGCGTGACCGACCTGTGGTGGAAGTACGGTGTGTCCGCCGTCGTCGGCCTGGACACCTACGGCGAATCGGCCCCGGCCAACGTGCTGTTCAAGCACTTCGGCTTCACGCTGGAGAACGTCGCCGACACCGTCAAGGTCGTGCTGGGCAAGGCGCGCCTGAAGGGCTGAGCGAACATCGCGCTGGTCATTCCCAGCTCGACGTGAAGAGGTGCCTCGTGCACCTCTTTTCACGTCCGGCTCCCCAGCGTCGATGCCGCCGACGTCGGCGACATCGGAAATCTCCCTTTGCGCCCCCTCCGAAGGGGGTCTCGATTCGACCACGTCCCCGCATAGACTGCGCGACGCCCGCCGGCGTGCTCAGCCGCTTTCGGGTCAGGGACAAGACTCGAATCCAGGGAGCACGATGACACGGCATCTCTTCGCGCGCGCCACCGGCGCGCTTCTCTCTTGGGCGATCGCCGGCGGCGCGATGGCCGCGGCCGGCGCCACGGACGTCAGTCCGCCTTCGCCGGCGCAATCGCTCAGCTGTCTGCAGCGGTCCGAGCAGCCGCCCAAGTTCCCCGCGCGCGGGAGCTACGACCGCACCGGCGGCTTCGCACGCGTCAAGCTCAAGTTCGTCGCGCCCGACCAGGCGCCCGAGGTCCAGCTGCTGACCAACTCGCTGCGCGAGGACATGCTCGACGTCGTCACGCGGTATGTGGATCGCTACCGTCTGCCCTGTCTGCAGCCGGCCGACGGCATCGTCAGCGCCGTCCAGGAGTTCGAGTTCTCCAATACCCAGAAGGCGCCGTTGCCGCTGGCACCCGAGGAGACCACGCTGCGCGGACGCCCCGAACTCTGCTACACGCGCCCGAAGCAGGACATGGTCTTCAACACGATGAGCGCCGGCCGCGAGGTCAACAACGTCGTCATCACGATGACTTTCGCCGGCGACGGTGAACAACCGCCCGAGGTCAAGGTCCTGCATGCGCAGGCCGTGCCGTTTGCCATCGACACCGTCGTGGCGTGGGCCGGCGGGTCCCGCATGGCCTGCCGCAAGGCCGGCGATCCGCCCGTCGTGCTCCGGCAGTCCTTCCAGCTGTACCCGCCCGGTGTGCAACGCCGGGTCCTCAAGGTCGAGCAGCTGAGCCTCGTCGACTTCCTCGGCATGACCCAGAACCCGCAGGCCGACGGCGTCCGCTTCGACTTCAACACCATGGCCTGCCCGTTCAACGTGAACTACACGGCGTACGGACCTGCCCTTCCGAATGAGGTCACCGACGGTGAGAGGAACGCCGACCGGGCCATCTTCATCGACTGGCTGTCCCGGCAGAACCTGAACTTCTCGTCGCCGAAGCAGGCCCGCGCGCTGTTCGGCGAAACCCTGCAGATCCGCGTGCCTTGCGGCGAGCTCGATCTCCAAGCCAAGACCTGACCCCGCGCATGAAACACCATCCCTTGGCCGCCGCCCTCGTTGCGCTCGGCCTGCTCGCCGCCCTGCTTGCGGGGGCTCCCGCTCGAGCTCAGCAAAACGACATCAGCGACGCGCCCGCCGATCCCGCCACCAGCACCTTGCGCTGCCTGCAGTCGCCGGCCTCGCTCGACTACCCCGCGGAGCCGCGCCGCCTCAACCTCGGCGGCACCGTGCGTGTGGGCCTGGCCTTCTCCGGGCCCGACAAGGCGCCGGACGTCGAGGTCCTCGCCCGCTTCGGCGACGAGCGCCTCCTCAACGCCGTGCGCGCGCATGTCGCCGCCTACCGGCTGCCCTGCCAGGCCGCCGGCCAGCCGCCGGTCCGCGCGGTCCAGACTTTCCTGTTCCGACCTCAGGAGGCCGTGCCGGTCCGCTGGTCCCATCCCGTCGAGGAAGAGGACCCCGCACGCCTGCGCGCCATGCGCGAGTGCCTGCGCACGCCCGCCGAGAAGCTCGAGGTCGGCGCCTCGAAGTTCGACCGCAAGACCGTCAGCAACGTGCTGTCCCGCATGACCTTCACGGCGCCGGACCAGCCGCCGCAGGTCGAGGTGCTGTACAGCTCTGTGGGCGGCAACACGCAGGACGCCTTCATCGATCGCATCCGCGAGTACCGCCTGCCCTGTCTGGCGCCGGACGCCAGGCCGGTGAGCTTCCTGCAGCAGATGGTCTACCGTCGCAACGATGCCGGACGCTCCGTGTTCAAGGACCACGTCACGCTCGGCGAGTTCCTGTCCAACATCAAGGACATCCGGCAGCAGCAGGTCGAGTTCGACTTCAACACGATGCACTGCCCGTTCACCGTCGCCTGGAAGCTTGGCAAACCCGCCGTGGCCAACCATGTCGGCGAGGTCGGCGAGCACGACCGCAACCGCGCCGAGTTCCTGAGCTGGCTCGCGGGCCTGCAGATGGACCTCACGCCCGAGCGCTTCGAGCGGCTGCTGGGCCGCATGGTGAAGGTCGACGTCGCCTGCGGCACGCTGCGCCTGCAGCCTGCGGCGGCCACCTCGCTCACGTCGGGCGCTGCGACGGACGCGGCGGTGCCCTGACCGCCTCAACGCCTGCCCGCGGCGGCTTCCTGTAACCGCTTGGTGCCGGGTCATGAAACCCGGTAACCCGTTCGAACCGGGCGTCCGCGACTATCTGTTCAAATCGAAGGTTCCCGGCGACCCAGCCGGCTGCCGGACGGACAGGTCGCGGCAGCCCCGCGCGGCGCCGGACCGAACACCTCCAAGGCACGACGTCCACTGGCTGGGCGACGCGCCCATGACGTCATCGATTCATTTCACTCGCAGGAGACTTTCCTCATGACCATCAAGATCGGTATCAACGGGTTCGGTCGCATCGGCCGCATGGTGTTCCGCGCCGCCGTGGCGAACTTCAAGGACATCCAGATCGTCGCCATCAACGACCTGCTCGAGCCCGATTACCTGGCCTACATGCTGAAGTACGACAGCGTCCACGGCCGCTTCGACGGCGACGTCGCCGTCGACGGCAACACGCTGATCGTCAACGGCCAGCGCATCCGCCTGACCCAGGTCAAGGATCCCGCCGAGCTGAAGTGGAACGAAGTCGGCGCCGACATCGTCGTCGAAGCCACCGGCCTGTTCCTGACCAAGGAAACCGGCGAGAAGCATCTGACCGCCGGCGCCAAGAAGGTGATCATGTCGGCCCCGTCCAAGGACGACACGCCGATGTTCGTCTACGGCGTCAACGACAAGACCTACGCCGGCCAGGCCATCATCTCCAACGCCAGCTGCACCACCAACTGCCTGGCCCCGCTGGCCAAGGTGCTGAACGACAAATGGGGCATCAAGCGCGGCCTGATGACCACCGTGCACGCCACCACCGCCACGCAGAAGACCGTCGACGGCCCGTCCAACAAGGACTGGCGCGGCGGCCGCGGCATCCTCGAGAACATCATCCCGTCCTCGACCGGCGCCGCCAAGGCCGTGGGCGTCGTGATCCCCGAGCTGAACAAGAAGCTGACCGGCATGTCCTTCCGCGTGCCGACCTCCGACGTCTCGGTCGTCGACCTGACCGTCGAGCTCAACAACAACGCCACCTACGCCGAGATCTGCGCCGAGATGAAGGCCCAGAGCGAAGGCGCCCTGAAGGGCGTGCTGGGCTACACCGAGGACAAGGTCGTCGCCACCGACTTCCGCGGCGACCCCCGCACCTCGATCTTCGACGCCGACGCCGGCATCGCCCTGGACGGCACCTTCGTCAAGCTGGTCTCCTGGTACGACAACGAGTGGGGCTACTCGAACAAGGTGCTGGAGATGGTCAAGGTCGTCGCCAAGTAAGCGGTTCCCTCCCTGCCTTCGAAGCCCCGCCCCGGCGGGGCTTTTTCGTTGCTGAAGCAGCCTCGATACGAACAGTCACCACTTTGTTGGTCGATGACCGATGTTTGCGTGAGGAATCCCCCTTAAGAGGTGAGGCCTCGCAGCAAATGTGTCATGCCATTAGCAATTTCTTAGCGGCCTCACTCATAAACTGGCTAGCTCAGTTTTGTGGAGTTCCCGCATGTCCGTGCTGTGTTTGCCGAAGCGCCTGGCTGCCGCCCTGGCCCTGATCGGATTGTTCGGAGCCGGCAGCGCCGGCGCGGCGACCGGCGCCGCCCTGAAGCCGGACCAGCAGCCCGACTTCGCGCGCGTGATCGTGCGCTTCAAGGCACAGGCGGATGCCGTCAAGGCGCGCCCCCTGGCGGCGCGCGCCACGCCCTCCGAGGCGAAGGACATCGCGCAGGTGCGGGGTACGACGCTCGGCCTGAGGCATGCCGCCTCGCTGCAGGCGCGCCGCAGCCTGGACAACCGCACCCATGTCTACACCGCCAGCGGCATGAGTTCGGCGGAACTCGCCAGGCGCCTGGCCGCGGACGGCGACGTCGAGTCGGTCGAGGTCGACCGCTGGTGGAAGCACTATTCCACGCCCAATGACGAGTTCTATGCCACCGCCGCCAGCAAGGGCGTCACTTCGGGGCAGTGGTACCTCAAGGCGCCCGATTCGACGGTGCTCTCCTCGATCAACGCGCCGGCGGCCTGGGACAAGTCGACCGGCAGCGGCGTCGTCGTCGCGGTGCTGGACACCGGCGTGCGCATGGACCATCCGGACCTGGCCGGCCAGTTCGTCGCGGGCTACGACCTCATCGGCTTCGGCAACCGGAGCGACGCCAACTCGGTCGCCGCCGCCAATGACGGCAACGGCCCCGACAGCGACCCGAGCGACCCCGGCGACTGGGTCGACCAGTCCGACATCGACAGCGGCCGGCTGAGCGGCTGCACGGCCGACGACATCGGCCCCAGCTCCTGGCACGGCACGCGCGTGTCGGGCCTGATCGCGGCGCTGACCAACAACGGTCAGGGCATGGCCGGCCTGGCCTACGGCGCCAAGATCCTGCCGGTGCGCGTGCTGGGCAAGTGCGGCGGCTGGGCGTCCGACATCGCCGCCGGCATGCGCTGGGCGGCGGGTATCGCCGTGCCCGGCCTGCCCACCAACAGCAACCCGGCCAAGGTCATCAACATGAGCCTGGGCGGCGACGGGGCCTGCACCCCGACCTACCAGGACGCGATCACCGCGGCATACAACAACGGCGTGTCCGTCGTCGTGGCGGCCGGCAACGGCGTCGAGAACGACGACCCGACCAAGGAGGGCGGCATTGCCGTCGGCACGCCGGCCAACTGCGCCAACGTGATCGCGGTCGCCGGTGTGCGCCATGCGGGGACCAAGGTCGGCTTCTCCAACCTCGGCCCGCAGGTGACGATCAGCGCGCCCGGTGGCAACTGCGTGAACACCACGCCGGGCAGCGCCTGCCTGTATCCCATCCTGTCCACCAGCAACAGCGGCACCACCATCCCGGTCGCGAACAACAACGCCTTCAACTTCAGCGGCACCGGCACGAGCTTCTCGACGCCGCTGGTCAGCGGCACGATCGCGCTGATGCTGCAGGTGGACCCGACGCTGACGCCGACCCGGATCAAGGCGGCGCTGCAGTCGTCGGCGCGCGCTTTCCCGGCGCCTGCGGCCGGCGTCGCGCAATGCGTGGCGGGCAACAGCACGCAGCCGCAGCTGGAGTGCAACTGCACGACGGCGACCTGCGGTGCGGGCATGCTGGATGCGAATGCGGCCGTGGCGGCGGTGACGCCGACGACGCCGACGACTCCCACGACGCCGACCACACCGACCACGCCCACCGACACGTCGTCGGGTGGTGGCGGCGGTGGCGCGATGAGCGGCTTCTGGCTGGCGGGCCTGGCGCTGGCGATCATCGCGCTGCGTTGGCCGAAGCCGCGTCTCGCCAAGATCCGCTCGAAGTCATCGAGCCGAGTTCAGCACCGAGGAAGTCCTCGGTAGCAAGACCGGGGCAGTACGAAGCGGGATGGGGACGGTGAGGCGTGAGGTTTCGGAGCTTGCCTCCGGGGCCTCATGCCTCGGCGGCCAACGCCCTGAACGTGTCAGATAGGCGGTCTCCCGCCGGGGTCAGGTCTTGTCGTCAGCGACTTGCGCCCGACCCTGATCCGTTCGCGGTGCTCGCGGCGGATGACGCCGCCGGCGCCTCCACCGAGCAGTCCTTGCGCTTCTCGCCCCAGGGCGGATTGGCCAGCGCGTTCAGCTTCCCGGATTGCGTCCCGTCCAGACGGGCCAGGCGCAAGGTCGTCTGCTGCAGCGGTTCCTGCAGCCGCATCACGCGCAGGCCCTTGTAGTTGCGCTTGGTCATCCCGTCGAGCGCCGCCAGCGCGGCGGCCTCGCTGTCGTGCTTGCTGAGCACCAGCGTCGGCTGCTCATCGGGGAAGCCCTGCAAGGGTTCGAACGCGATCTTGGCGCTGCGGTAGGTGTCTTCCTTGCGTTCGCGGAAGTCCTTGCTCGGCATCTTGATGGTGGCCAGCGCCCACACGCCGCCGGTGTTGACGGCCGTGGTCTCGATCGACGACGCCGGGATCCCGGCGTTCGCCAACGCCGCGTTGGCGCGCTTGAGCAGCTCATCGCCGATCAGCGGCCCCAGTTCCAGGCAGGACCGCGCCGCGAGCTGCGTGACGGCCTTCTGGTTGAGCAGCGACAGCCGCTCCGGGTTGACCTGCTGGTCCAGCCGCGGCGTGGCGGGCGCCGCGCCGGCGATCCACCCCTTGTTCCACGCGAAGACAAGCACGTTGACGACGAAGAGCAGGACGACCGCGGCGCGCAGCATCGTGGCTTACCCCTGTCCGGCGGACGCGCCGCCGAGTCGCACGCTGACCTCGCCGCCGCTGACCGTCTGGCGGCCCTGCGGGGTGTCGATCAGCAGTTCGCCGCGATCGCTGACGCCCGCGCCCGTGCCTTCCAGGACGCCGGCGGTGATCGCCTTGCCCTGCAGCAGGTCACGCCGCGCGAAACGCTCGCGCCAGGCGCCGAATCCGGTCTGCGGAAACGCCGCCAGCGCCTTCACCAGCGCCGGCGCCAGCCGCGCCAGCGCCTGCGGCGGCGTGACGTCGGGGATCAGCTCCTGCAGGCAGGCGAAGCCGGTGTTGAGCTGCGACTCCGCGACCTTCGCGCGGTCCGACACGTTCAGGCCCACGCCGACCACCGCCATGCGCGAACTGCCGGCCGGCACGGTCTCGATCAGGATGCCGCCCAGCTTGCGTTCGTCCAGCCACAGGTCGTTGGGCCACTTCAGGCCGAGGCGGCTGCCCTCGGGGTCGAGCGCCTCGGCGATCGCCGCGCCGACGACCAGCGACAGGCCGGACCAGTCCGCGACTTCGACCGGCATCGACAGCGAGAAGGTCAGCGACGCGCCGGCCGTGCTGTGCCACGCCCGGCCCTGCCGGCCGCGACCGTGCGTCTGGTGTTCCGCGATCAGCAGGCAAGGGTGCAGGTCGTGCTGACGGCGCCCGTAGGGTCGATCGCCGGCACGTCCCGCGGCCACGGTGCCTTCGTCGCGGCGCACGCGCTCGATCAGCGTGGCGTTGGTCGATTCGACCCGCGCCAGCACCTCGATGCTGAGCCCCGGCAGCAACGGCTCCAGGTCTTGCCACAGGGCCTCTGCGCCCCAGTTCTGATGTTCTTGCATCGCCGCGAATGTGATCCTGCGATCTCGTCTTGGTCTTCCCGGGCGGGTCGGCCCGGTGGTCGTGAATGGCCGGAGTCTAGAGGGAGATGGCCCCCGTCCGGGGGCCCGCACCATGAATCGGTGGCTGTAGGACCTGACAGGGTCCCCCCCGCCGTTCAGCGCTTGCGCTCCTTGGGCGCCAGCATGGTGCCCCGGCACCCCGGCGTGCCGCACCGGCATTCGAACCGCTTCTTCAGCTTGGGCGTATAGCGTTCGTCGATCACCAGACCATAGTCGTAGAACAGCTCCTCGCCAGGGGAAATGTCCGTCAACGCATGGATGAACACCCGGCCGTCGACCTCCTGGGCCTCGCAGTTGGGGCTGCAGGCGTGGTTGATCCAGCGCGCCTGGTTGCCGCCGACGGCCGCGTCGATGACCCCGCCGGTCTCAAGGTGAAAGTAGAAGGTATGGTCCGGTTGCGACGGATCGTGCGGATGGCGGCGCAGGGCTTCGTCCCACGCGATGCGCTCGCCCTTGTATTCGATCAGTTTCTCGCCGGCCTGCAGCGGCACCAGGGCGTACACCCCGCGGCCATGGACGCCGGAGGCGCGGACCTGGATCCGCGCGGACCGCCTGGCGGCAGGCGCCTGGTCGCCCGCGTCCGCGCGCGGATCGTTGGGGGCGGGAACACTCGGAGCGGGGCGCGGTTGCGACATGGAGCGAGTCCGGTACATTGAATTCATGGGTGCGCGCGCGTGTACACACGTACGTAGGCGCGTGAGCGCGCGAGGCCGGATTGTAGGCAGGCGTTCATGAAGATCGTGGACACCTGAACGAAGAGGAAAGAAGCAAGCGCATGAGCAAGGCATTGGTGATCGCGGAAAAGCCGTCGGTGGCGCAGGACATCGTCAAGGCGCTGACCGCGCTGTCGGGCAAGTTCGAGAAGCATGACGAGTATTTCGAGAACGACGAGTACGTCGTCAGCTCGGCCGTCGGCCATCTGGTGGAGATCAAGGCGCCGGAGGAGTTCGACGTCAAGCGCGGCAAGTGGAGCTTCGCCCACCTGCCGGTGATCCCGCCGCACTTCGACCTGAACCCGATCGACAAGAGCAAGGGCCGGCTGAACGCGCTGGTCAAGCTGATCAAGCGCAAGGATGTGACCTCGCTGATCAACGCCTGCGACGCGGGGCGCGAAGGGGAACTGATCTTCCGCCTGATCGTCCAGTACGCCGGCACCGCCAAGGCGCAGGTGACCAAGCCGGTGAGCCGGCTGTGGCTGCAGTCGATGACGCCGCAGGCCATCCGCGACGGTTTCGAGCAGCTGCGCACCGACCAGCAGATGCTGCCGCTGGCCGACGCGGCGCGTTGCCGCTCGGAAGCCGACTGGCTGGTGGGCATCAACGGCACGCGGGCGATGACCGCGTTCAACTCGCGCGACGGCGGCTTCTTCCTGACCACCGTGGGCCGCGTGCAGACGCCGACGCTGTCCATCGTCGTCGAGCGCGAGGAAAAGATCCGCAAGCACGTCTACCGCGACTACTGGGAGATCCGCGGCGGCTTCGACGCCGAGGCCGGTCAGTACGAGGGCAAGTGGTTCGATCCCGCGTTCAAGAAGAACGCCGACGATCCCGAGCAGCGCGCCGACCGCGTCTGGACGCAGGCCGAGGCCGACGCCATCGCCGCCGCCGCGCTGGGCCAGCCCGCCACGGTGACCGAGGAGTCCAAGCCCAGCACGACGGCCAGCCCCGGCCTGTACGACCTGACCACGCTGCAGCGGGAGGCGAACTCGCGCTTCGGCTTCTCGGCCAAGACGACGCTGGGCCTGGCGCAGGCGCTGTATGAGAAGCACAAGGTGCTGACCTACCCGCGGACCGACTCGCGCTACCTGCCCGAGGACTACCTGATCGTGGCGCAGGACACGGCGCGCATGATCGCCGGCGCGAACATGCCCGGCCCGTTGCAGCCGCTGGCGCAGCACGCGCGCACGGCCCTGGACAAGGGCTACATCAAGCCGACGAAGAAGGTGTTCGACAACACCAAGGTGTCGGACCACTTCGCGATCATCCCGACGCTGCAGGCGCCCAGCAGCCTGACCGAGGCCGAGGCCAAGCTCTACGACATGGTCGTCAAGCGCTTCCTGGCGGTCTTCTTCCCGCCGGCCGAGTTCCAGGTCACGACGCGCATCTCGACGGTGAAGACACCGGCGAAGTCGTACGCCTTCCAGACCAACGGCAAGGTGCTGGTGAAGCCGGGCTGGCAGGCCGTCTACGGCAAGGAAGCCACCGACGAGAACGCCGAGCCGGGCACCAGCGGCGCGATGCTGGTGCCGGTGAAGGCCGGCGAGGTCGTGCGCACCGAAAGCACCGACGTGAAGGCCCTGGTGACCAAGCCGCCGGCCCGCTACACGGAAGCGACGCTGCTGTCGGCGATGGAAGGCGCGGGCAAGCTGGTCGACGACGACGAGCTGCGCGAGGCCATGGCCGAGAAGGGCCTGGGCACGCCGGCCACGCGCGCCGCGATCATCGAAGGCCTGCTGGCCGAGAAGTACATGCTGCGCGAGGGCCGGGAGTTGATCCCGACCGCCAAGGCCTTCCAGCTGATGACGCTGCTGCGCGGCCTGGGCGTGGAAGAGCTGACCAAGCCCGAGCTGACCGGCAACTGGGAGTTCCAGCTGTCCGAGATGGAGAAGGGCCGCCTCAAGCGCGAGGCCTTCATGGCCGAGATCGCCGCGATGACCGAGAAGGTCGTGCGCAAGGCCAAGGAGTACGACCGCGACACCATCCCGGGCGACTATGCGACGCTGAAGACGCCGTGCCCGAAATGCGGCGGCGTGGTCAAGGAGAACTACCGCCGCTTCACCTGCACCGGCAAGGTCGGCAACGGCGACGAGTGCGGCTTCTCCATCCCCAAGATCCCGGGCGGCCGCAGCTTCGAGCTGAACGAGGTCGAGACCTTCCTGCGCGACAAGAAGGTCGGCCCGCTGGAGGGCTTCCGCTCCAAGGCCGGATGGCCCTTCACGGCCGAGCTGGCGCTGGTGTTCGACGCCGAGATCGACAACTGGAAGCTGGAGTTCGACTTCGGCGAGGACGCGAAGAAGGCCGAGGAGAACGGCGAGCCGGTGGACTTCAGCGGCCACACCGCGCTGGGCCACTGCCCGAAGTGCAACGGCCGCGTCTTCGACTTCGGCAGCAACTACGTCTGCGAGCACGCCGTCGGCGACAAGATCACCTGCGACTTCAAGAGCGGCAAGATCATCCTGCAGCAGCCGATCGAGGCCGAGCAGATGACCAAGCTGCTGGCGACCGGCAAGACGGACCTGCTGGAGAACTTCGTCTCCAACAAGACACGCCGCAAGTTCAAGGCCTTCCTCGCCTACGACAAGAAGGAAGGCAAGGTGATGTTCGAGTTCGAACCGCGCGCCGCGAAGCCGGGGGCCAAGACCGGCGCCAAGCCCGCCACCAAATCCACGGCCAAGGCGCCGGCGGCCAAGGCACCCGCAGCCAAAAAGGTCGCGGTGAAGAAGGCGACCGCCAAGGGCTGAGGCCGTCCCGGCCCCGCCTTGCGGGGCTCGGGGCATGGGGCTGCAGGACTGCAGCGCTGCGGGCGCTCGGGGCCGGCTTTCGCGCTCCCCCAAATCGCAACCCGTGAAATCCTGGGGGGTCGGTTCGTGCCTCAAAGCCCGGACGCGCCTCGCATTTGCGCGACACTCGAACGCAAACAATCTTGCGATTCAGGAGAGGGCATGCGGTCATGGGTCGATCGACGCTGAGCATCCAGACGCGGCTGGTCGCCGCGCTGAGCCTCAGCGCGACGGTGCTGGTGGGCTTGATCGGCCTGTACTGGGTCGACCGCCACGAGCACGAACTCAACGAGGCGCTGACCGAGCGCCAGCAGCGCATGGCGCAGCTGGTGGCACGCGGCTTCGCGGAACCGGTCTGGAACCTGGACAGCGCCGCGCTGTCGGAGCTGCTGGACGCCGTGATGGCGGATCCGGAGGTCCAGTCGATCTCGCTGGCGGCGCCGGGCCTGGAAACCCTGCAGCGCTCGCGCCAGACGCCGGCGGTGCGCCCCCTGACGCTGGAATTCGAACTGAGCCACCGCGCCGGGGCGCAAGGGCCGGCGGGCGCGCTGGGCCGCGCGACGCTGGTCTACACCCGCAGCTACATCGACCAGACGCTGGGCGAGACGCGCCGGCTGGTGGCCAGCCTGCTGGCGACGGTGCTGCTGGCGATCGCGCTGACCAGCTACGTGCTGGTGCGGCGGCTGGTGGAGCGTCCGGTCTCGCGCCTGCGCAGCCTGGCACAGCGCGTCGCCAGCGGCGAACTCGGCGCCCACATCGAGCCCGAGCACGCCGACGAGATCGGCGACCTGACCGAGCAGCTCAACGCGATGAGCGGCAAGCTGCGCGACTTCGCCGAAGGCCTGCGCAGCAGCGAGCAGCGCTACCGCAGCCTGTTCGAGAACGCGGCGGAGGGGATCTTCCAGGCCGACGGTCACGGCCGGCTGCTGCGCGTGAACAAGGCGCTGGCGCAGATGCTGGGCCTGGGGCATCCCGAGGCGGCGCAAGGCGTGACCCTGCGGCGCATGGCCCGCATCGAGCGCGACGAGTACCGCCGCCTGGCGCGCGCGCTGGAGCGGCACCGCCTGCTGCAGCAGGTGCCGCTGCTGGTGACGACGCGCGACGGCCGCGACCTGTGGGTCGAGCTGAGCCTGCACCTGGTGCTGGACGGCGCGCCGCGCATCGAGGGGTTGGTCAGCGACATCACGCTGCGCCGGCTGGCGGAGCAGGAACTGACGCAGCATCGCGACCACCTGGAGGACCTCGTCACCGAGCGCACGGTCGAACTGTCCCAGTCCAAGCAGCGGGCGGAAGCGGCGAACCAGGCGAAGAGCCGCTTCCTGGCCACGATGAGCCACGAGTTCCGCACGCCCTTGAACGCGATCCTGGGCTTCGCGCAGCTGCTGCAGATGGACAGCTCGCTGAACGACGCGCAGAAGCATCGCATCCGCCTGATGCGCGAATCGGGCGAACATCTGCTGGTGCTGATCACCGACCTGCTCGACGTGGCCAGCATCGAGGCCGGCAAGCTGACGCTGCAGCTGAGCCCGCTGGACCTGCGGGCGCTGCTGGAGATCTGCAGCGAATCGATGCGGCCGCGCGCGGCCGAGAAGGGTCTGGCCTTCGCCGTCCAACTGGACCCGCAGCTGCCCTCGCGCGTGCGCGCCGACGGGCAGCGTCTGCGCCAGGTGCTGCTGAACCTGCTGTCCAACGCGGTGAAGTTCACCGACCACGGGCGCATCGGACTCGCCGTCGACGTGGTGGCGCAAGGGCCCAGCAGCCTGATGCTGCGCTTCACCGTGTCGGACACCGGGATCGGCATGGCGCCGGAACAGATGGAGCGACTGTTCCAACCGTTCGAGCAGGTGGCCGACCAGTCGCGGCGCACCGGCGGAACCGGGCTCGGGCTCGCGATCAGCCAGCAGCTCGTGCGGCTCATGGGGGGGGAAATCACCGTCGAGACCTCGCCCGATGAAGGCAGCCGGTTCAGCTTTGCGCTGGAGCTGCCGCTGGCGTCCTGACACGGTCCTTCGGACTTCGCCTCGCCAAGCGCGGGCACTCCACGGTGCAGAGGGCGTCCCTCCGGGAACCCTCAGCACCATTCCGGCCCCAGTGGCGATCGCTGACTGCACTTGGTCGTGGCGATCGCTGACTGCACATGGTCGTGGCGATCGTTGACTGCACGTTGAACGGAGGCTGGTGTGCGGGCGGCGCGCGGGCGGTCAATGCCGGACGGCATACTCCCCGGCCATGACTGCCGTCCTGTTCTACAAGCTGCTGGCGATCTTCATCGCCTCAGGCATGGGCTGGTTCGTCGGGCACATGCGCTGGCTGGGCAAGGCCGGCGGCGAGAACGACCCGGCCCGCATCCTCTCGAACATCGCCTTCTATCTCTTCGTTCCGGCGTTGATGTTCCGGACCACCGCACGGGTGGAGATCTCGGAATTGCCCTGGCTGACGGTGGCCGCGTTCTTCGCGCCGGTGGTGCTGATGCTGGTCGCTGTCTACCTCTACGAGCGCAAGCGCCATCCCGGCAACCCCGCGGCACCCGCCGTGCGCAGCATCACCGCGAGCTTCGGCAACACGCTGCAGGTCGGCGTGCCGCTGGTGGCCGGCGTGTTCGGCGAGAGCGGCCTCGCCGTCCACATCACCGTCGTCAGCCTGCACGCGCTGACGCTGCTGACCCTCGCCACCGTGCTCGTCGAGATGGACCTCGCCCGCCACACGAGCGGCGGCGCGAGCCTGCAGCGCACGCTCCTCACGACGATGCGCAACACCGTCATCCACCCGGTCGTGCTGCCCGTGCTCTGCGGCTTCGCCTGGCACGCCACCGGCCTGCCGCTGCCCGCCGTGCTCGACGAGGTGCTGCAGATGCTGGGGAGCGCGGTGGTGCCGCTGTGCCTGGTGCTGATCGGGATGTCGCTGTCCTACTACGGCCTGCCGCGCGGCGCGATGCGCACGCTGCTGGGCCTGGCCGCGCTCAAGCTGCTGGTGCTGCCCGCGCTGGTGCTGGGCATCGCGCACTGGGGCTTCGGCCTGTCGGGCATGCCGCTCGCCGTCATCGTGATGATGGCCGCGCTGCCGCCGGGGTCGAACGCGATGATGTTCGCGCAACGCTATCGGACGCTGGAAGCGGAAGCCTCCGGCGCCATCGTGCTGGGCACCCTGCTGTTCGCCGCCACGGCACCGATCTGGCTGGCGATTCCAGCCTGGCTCACCTGAACCGGCGGCCCGCCGGTCTGCACCTCGCAACACCAGCACGACCGACCCGCACGACCGACCAGCAGGACCGCCCGGGACGACCCACCGGGACAACCGACCAGGACGACATGACGGCACCGACGACGACTTCGAATGCAGCCTCCCCGTTCTCCTTCGTCCGCGCCAACGAAGTGGCGCCGGAGATCCTCCACGCCGCGTTCACCGCCGCGTTCGCCGATTACCTGATCGGCCCGTTCCAGATCCCGTTCGCGCAGTGGCCGATGTTCCTCGCGCGGCAGGGCGTGGATCTGCCGCTGTCGCGCGTGGCGCTCGACCCGACCGGCGCGCCGCTGGCGTTCGCGTTCGTGGCGCAGCGACCGGTGTCGAATCGCTGGCGCCTCGCGACCATGGGCGCCCTGCCCGCCGCGCGCGGCACCGGCGCCGCTCCCGCGCTGCTCGACGACTTCATCGCCCGCGCGGCCTCGGCGGGACTGCGGGCCGTGGAGCTCGAGGTCTTCGCGCAGAACGAGCGCGCGCGCCGCCTGTATGAGGGACGCGGCTTCCGCAGGCAGCACGACCTGTTCGGCTACGTCGCCGAGCCCGGCACGATCGCGCCGGCCACCGGCGGGGCGCTCCATGCGATCGACCTGCCGCATCTGCTGGGCTGGCTGACCGCCGCCGAACACCGCATCCCCGACCTGCCGCTGCAGGTCACGGCCGCCACGATCCGGCATGGCGTCGACTATCACGGCTGGCAGACCGGGGCCGGCCAGATCGTCTTCAGCCTTCCCGACGAGACCGTGATGGTGCACAGCTTCATCGCGCCGCACGAGGCCGACGCCCGGGCGCTGATCCAGGCGCTCGCGGCGGTGTACCCGGAGCGCCGCCTGCGCGTGCCGCAGCTGCAGCGCGAGGACCTCGGCGGCGGCGCGCTGCGCGCGCTGGGGGCCGTCGCGCAGCCGCTGCACCAGCAGCTGATGCTGCGCCCGCTGTGACCGGCTGCGTCCGCCACGGATACTGTGCCGACCCGGCGTCGTGTTGACGGCGCCTTGACGTGAGGCCGGCGAGCCGATCGGTTCCAACTCGCCGAACCTTGATATTTCGGAGTTCCGGCACTTGTGAGGGGCGCCCGCTTTGGTTAGCGTGCGCCGCACCAACCTAGAAGGGAAGCGTCCCACCATGCGATTCATGCCCGCGGCACCCGCCGCCATCACCCTGGCCGTCCTGACCGCCCTCGGCGGCACCGCCCTCTCCTCCGCGGCGCTGGCCGCGCCGGCCGCGGCCGGCACCAGCGCCGTCTCCACCGTCGGCGGCACGCTCAACGTGAAGCTGGAGAAGGTGAAGCTGGCCAACGGCTTCGAGGTGATCCTGGTCGAGGACCACAGACTGCCGCTGGTGGCCTTCAACCTGTGGGTGCACGCCGGACCGCGCAACGAGGCGCCGGGCCAGACCGGCTTCGCCCACCTGTTCGAACACCTGATGTTCGCCGGCACCCGCCACATCCCGCGCGGCTCGGCCGACAAGATCATCGACGCCGCCGGCGGCACGGACTCCAACGGCTCGACCGACTTCGACCGGACGAACTACTTCTTCACCCTGCCGTCCAACCAGCTCGAACTGGGCCTGTGGCTGAAGTCGGACATGCTGGGCTACATGATCGACGAGGTCGATTCGGTGTCGCTGGCCAACCAGCAGGACGTGGTGCGCAACGAGCGCCGCCAGTCCGTCGAGAACCGCCCCTACGGCATCGTCGAGGAAGCGCTGTACCAGGCGCTGTTCCCCGAGGGCCATCCGTACCGCGCGACGGTGATCGGCTCGCACGCCGACATCCAGTCGATCAAGCTGAACGACGTCAAGGCCTTCGCCCGCAGCTACTACCGGCCGAACAACGCGACCCTGGTGCTGGCCGGCGACTTCGATCCCGCGCAGGCGAAGCAGCTGGTGCAGAAGTACTTCGGTCCGCTGAAGGCCGGCGATCCGGTGCCGCCGGTCAACGTCCCGCAGCCGAAGCTGACCGAGGAGAAGCGCGTCGAGGTCACCGACCGCATCGAGCTCCCGCGCCTGGACATCGCCTGGCACACCCCCGCCGTGTTCCAGCCCGGCGACGCCGAGCTGGACCTGGCCTCGCACGTGCTGGGCGGCGGCAAGTCCAGCCGCCTCTACAAGACGCTGGTCTACGACAAGCAGCTGGCGCAGTCGGTGCAGGTGCAGCAGTACTCGCTGTCGCTGGGCTCGGTGTTCTCGGTCGAGGTGATCGCGCGTCCCGGCAAGTCGCTGGACGAGATCCAGAAGATCGTCGACGACGCGGTCGCCGACCTGTCCGTCAACCCGCCCACGCCCGAGGAGATGGCCCGCGCCCGCGCCGCCATCGAGACCGGCACGCTGGCGCGCCTGGAGAAGGTCCAGGCCCTGGCCGACCAGATCAACTACTACAACCAGCAGGCCGGCGATCCGAACTACATCGGCAAGGACCTGGCGCGCTACCAGGCGATCACGCCGGAGAAGATCCGCGACGTCGTCGCGCAGCAGCTGAAGAAGAACGCCCGCGTCGTCGTGCTGGCGACGCCCGGCGAGCAGAGGCTGGCGCCGGAAGTCGCGACCCCGCCGATGGCGGACAAGGCCGCCAAGGGCGAGCGCGAGTCGATGAACGCCGACGTCGCCTGGCGCAAGACGCAGCCCAAGGGCGGCAAGGCCAAGGCGCCGGTGCTGCCGGAAGGCAAGCGGATGACGCTGGCCAACGGCTTGACGCTGATCCACGTGCCGAACCCGGGCCTGCCGCTGGTGAGCGCGACGCTGGTCGTGCGCGCCGGCCAGACCGCGAACCCGGCGGACCGTCCCGGCCTGGCCAGCTTCACCGCCGGCATCCTGCAGCAAGGCACGCAGACGCGCACCGCGCAGCAGATCGCCGACGAGGCCGCCGCGCTGGGCGCGGCGATCACCACCGGCGCGGGCCGCGACGAAGCCCGCATCGAGGCCAGCAGCCTGAAGCGCAACTTTGCGCAGACGCTGGCGCTGGTCGCCGACGTGACGCTGCACCCGGCCTTCGATGCCGCCGAGATCGCGCGCCTGCAGAACCAGCGCCTGGCCGCGCTGCAGCAGCAGCGCGAGCAGGCGCCGGCCGTCGCGTCGGTGGTCTCCAACCGCGTGATCTACGGGGAAGGCCATCCGCTGGCCAAGGCCGCCATCGGCGACGAGGTCTCGATCAAGGCCACCGACGCCACCGCGCTGCGCCAGTTCTGGTCCACGCACTACCGGCCCGACCAGGCCGCGCTGGTGGTCGCCGGCGACATCTCGGCCGACGAGCTGAAGTCGCTGGCCGAGCGCCTGTTCGGCGGCTGGGAACGTCCGACGGCGGCCGCCGCCGCGGTCAACAGCGCCGCGCCGCAGCCGGTCGCCGCCCGCGTGATCCTGGTCGACAAGCCGAACGCGCCGCAGACCGCGCTGAGCGTCGTCGCGCCCGGACCGAAGTCCGGCTCGCCCGACGCCGAGGACATCAAGGTCATGAACGCCGCGATGGGCGGTCTCTTCACGTCGCGCATCAACACGCAGCTGCGCGAGGTCAAGGGCTACACCTACGGCATCTACTCGGCCTACACGATGAACCGCGACAGCGGCCTGTTCGGCATCCGCGGCAGCGTGCGCACCGACGTCACCGGCCCGGCGCTGACCGACATGTTCAAGGAGATCGACGGCATGCGCGCCAAGCCGATGGGCGCCGACGAGCTGAACCGCGTGCGCAACGCGCAGCTGCTGGCGCTGCCGGGGCTGTTCGACACCAACCGCGTCGTGGCCTCGAGCTACGCCAGCGAGTGGGCCGTCGGCGCGCCGGCGGACAGCATCACGTCGCTGCCGCGCAAGTACGGCGCCGTGAACGCCTCCAGCGCCTACAAGGCGACGAAGACCTACGTCGATCCGGCCGCGCTGATCGTCGTGGCCGTCGGCGACAAGGCGAAGGTGCTGCCGCAGCTGGAGGCCTTCGGCCGCAAGCCGCTGGAGATCCGCGACCTGCAGGGCGCGCCGGTCGACATGAGCGCGCCGTCGACGCCCGCCTCGGCCGCCAAGCCATGAGGACCTGACCCCGACGCGCGCCGACAGCGCGCCGGCATCAACGCAGACGGGCGCCTCGGCGCCCGTTTTCCGTTGTGCCGCCGGATCGCCCGCCCCGCCTGCTCAACCGGCCGTCACGTCCCGGCGGCGCGGCGCCCTTCCTCGCGCGGCGGGATCACGACGGGGTCAAAGGGTCCAGGGCCTGCTCGACACGGCCGCGCTCGTGCGTGCCGAGCCCGCGCGCGGCCTGCCGGTAGCGCGCGATGAGTTCGGGGTCGACCGGCATCCGCTCGGCCAGCGC
The DNA here is from genome assembly GCA_946886855.1 of uncultured Roseateles sp. The sequence continues at coordinate 123,973 of CAMPJJ010000001.1, forward strand.
GACCAGGACCTGCGCGCGCTCGAAGTCGCCGTCGAGGCCGTCCATCGCGCCGAGCACGTTCAAGGCCACCGCGCGGTCGACCCGGTCCTGCTGTTCGATCAGCGTGACGATCGCCGAGCGCCGCTCGAAGTCGCCGCCGATCTCCTTCACCGCCTGCTGCCAGGCGTCCAGCACCGCGTCGTCACGCACCAGTTGCGGCGTGATCGCCTCCAGCACCTGGCGACGCTCGAAGTCGCCGTCGACCTGATGGATGGCGGCCAGCACCTCGCGCTGCAGCCTGGGCGACAAGACCCGGTGCTCGACGATCGCCTGCAGCGCGGAACGGCGTTGGAAGCCGTCGGCCAGACGGCCGGCGATGTCGATCAGCCGCGACAGCGTCGCATCGTCCTGCGGACCCGTCGTCAGCAGGGCGTCGAGGCGGCTCTTGCGGACGAAGGGATCGGACGGCTTCTCGATGTCGGCCAGCACTGCGGCCACGCCGCCCCGCGCCATCAGCCGGCGGGTCCGCGCGTCGCTGCCCTGCGTCGATTCGGCGAGCAGCGCGATCTGCCCGCTCAGCCATTCCTGCCCCGCGGCGTCGAGCGCCTGCGCGTCGTCGTCGATCCAGTAGCGGCGCACGGTCCCGCCCTGGCCGTCGCTGACGATCTCGGCGCGGCGCGTCACGCCGCGCACGGTCTCGGCGATCTCCAGCTTGCGGTCCAGCGACACGATGTCGGTCTCCTCCGCATTGAAGACGATGTCGCCGTCGAAACGGACGCGCCGCTCGTGGTCATCGGTGATGCTGACGATGCGCGTGACCTTGCCGGCACCGAGCACGGACGACACGGCGTCCCCGACGCTGCCCAGGTGGAAGTTGATCGTCGGTGCCTTGCCGATGACCAGCATGGGCACCGCCAGGGCGAGCACGCACAGGCCGGACGCCAGCGCCAGGCGGCCGAGCCGGCGGCGGGCCGGGGTGGATTCGGACATCGGAGACTCCTCCAGCAGCGCATGCATGCGCGTCATCAGCGGGGATCGGGTGGCGGCCATCGCGCTGGCGAGCGCCGGCATGGGACGCGTCACGCGGGAGGCCGGGGCACTGCTGTCGCGGGCGCAGAGGTAGAGGCTCTCGGCGAGCGGCATCGCGCCGGCCTCGACGGCCGCCCAGCGGTCGCAGGCGAGTTCCGCCAGCAGGTCCAGCCGTCGCACCGCGAGACGGTTCATGGGTTGCAGCCAACCCAGCTGCGAGACCGCCCTCGCCGCCAGGCGCCAGGCCAGATCGCGGCGGCGCAGGTGCGCGATCTCATGGGCCAGCACGGCCACGCGCTGCTGACCTTCCAGCTGGCGCATCAGCGCGTCGGGCAGGCAGATCTGCCCGCCGGGCGCGACCAGCGGGCTCGCCCAGGTCGCGCTGACCCGCAGCGTCGGCGCCGGCACGCCGGCCTGGCGGGCCAGTTCCGCGGCGGCCTGCTGAAGGGCGTAGTCCTCGCTCTGCGGCAACGCGCGCACCTCGCGGCGCAGCGCGAGCCAGCGGACCAGGGTCAGGCCCAGGCCCAGCAGCGCGACGAGCGGCCAGGCGAGCAGCAGCGCCGCGAGCATGTCCTGCAGCACCACGCGCCGCAATGTCAGGGCCTCGTCCTCGATGATCACCGGGCGATCCGGGACCGAGGCGACCGCGCGTGGGCGATCCGGATCGACGTCGGCGTCGGTGCGGGTGCCGGTGCCGGTGCCGGCCGAGGTCGTCCCGGCAGGCTGGGCCGGGAGCGGCACGGCATCGCCCGCCGGCGCGGTCAAGGCAGCGCCAGGCGTCGCCATCCACTCGTCCGGCAACGCGACGCGCGTGACCTGGGTGAGCGGCTGCACGCTCGCCGTCAGCACCGCGCCGAAGAAGGCCGCACGCCAGAACGCCTCGCGCCACGCGGGATGCTTCAGCCAGCCGGCGCGTTCCAGCATCCAGACACCGCCGAGCAGCACGGTGCTGTGCAGCAGGTAGTTCAACAACCAGCTGGTGAGGGCTTCAATCATGGCGGCCTCCCTTGCTCTTCAGCAGCGCGCGCATCTTGGCGAGGTCGTCGTCACCGAGTCCGCCTTCCTCGACCAGATGGCTCAGCAGCGCCTCGGGCCGGCCGCCGAAGAGCGTGCTCAGCAGCCCCGACACCATCGAGCGCTGCACTTCGGGTTCGCTGACCGCGGCGCGGTAGACCAGCGCGCGGCCATCGCGCTCGCTGGCGATCAGGCCGCGCTTCTCCAGCCGCGTCAGCAGCGTCGCCACGGTCGTGTGCGCGAGCGGGCGACGCTGGTCGCGCAGCGCCTCCGCCACCTCGGCCGTGCTGGCCTGCCCGCGCGACCACAGCACGCGCATCAGCGCCAGCTGCAGCTCGCTGAGCGACACGTCGCCCTTGCCGTCGTCATTGATCGACTCGTCCATGATCGGATCCCGTATCTCTACACCTGTCGTACTACAACTGTAGAAGATCAGAGAGGGCCGCCGCAAGTGCCGGACTCCCGGGACAAACCCTCAACCTGCCCGCCCGCAGACTGATGTGCCGGGACATGGGTGACAGGTGTGCCAGGGGTGCTGTGCCAGGACATGGGTGACACCGCGAAGGCTCTCCTAGCGGCTTTCGATGGCCCCGGCGCGGCGACGCCGGCGGGGCATCGGTCAGAATCCAAGACCTATGACCGACCTCAGCGCCTACATGACCGGCGTCGGCGAGGCGGCCCGCGCGGCCGCGACGCTGATGGCCGCCGCCCCGACCGCCGCCCGCAACCTGGCCTTGTCGGCCCTCGCCCGCCGCCTGCGCAAGGCCGGCCCGGCGCTCGCGGCCGAGAACGAACGCGACCTCGCCGCCGCCACCGCGTCGGGCCTGGACGCCCCGATGGTCGACCGCCTGCGACTGACCGCGAAGGTGCTGGCCACCGTCGCCGAGGGCTGCGAGCAGATCGCCGCCATGCCTGACCCCATCGGCGAGATCACCGGCATGAAGCGCCGGCCGACCGGCATCAGCGTCGGGCAGATGCGCGTGCCGCTGGGCGTGTTCGGCATGATCTACGAGAGCCGCCCCAACGTGACCATCGAGGCCGCGTCGCTGGCGATCAAGAGCGGCAACGCCTGCATCCTGCGCGGCGGTTCCGAGGCGCTGCACAGCAACCTGGCGCTCGCGGCGCTGGTGGCGGACAGCCTCGAGGAAGCCGGCCTGCCGCGCGACGCGGTGCAGCTGATCAACACGACCGACCGCGCCGCGGTGGGTCTGCTGATCGCGATGCCCGCCTTCGTCGACGTCATCATCCCGCGCGGCGGCAAGGGCCTGATCGAGCGCATCAGCCGCGAGGCCCGCGTGCCGGTGATCAAGCACCTGGACGGGAACTGCCACAGCTACGTCGACGCCGAGGTCGACCTGGACCTGGCGGTGACGGTCGTCGACAACGCCAAGACGCAGAAGTACAGCCCCTGCAACGCGACCGAATCGCTGCTGGTCCACGCGAAGCAGGCGGCGGACTTCCTGCCCCGCATCGGCATGGTGTTCGCCGCCAAGGGCGTGGAGATGCGCGGCTGCGCGCGCACGCTGGCGCTGCTGGAGGCGGTGCCGCGCGACCTGCTCAAGCCCGCGACGCCCGAGGACTGGGACACCGAGTACCTCGCGCCCATCATCAGCATCAAGGTCGTGGACTCGCTCGACGAGGCGATCGCGCATGTCAACCGGCATGGCTCGCACCACACCGACGCGATCCTGACGACCAACCACGTCAGCGCGATGCGTTTCCTGCGCGAGGTCGATTCGGCCAGCGTGATGGTCAACGCCAGCACGCGCTTCGCCGACGGCTTCGAATACGGCCTGGGCGCCGAGATCGGCATCTCCACCGACAAGTTCCACGCCCGCGGCCCGGTGGGCCTGGAGGGACTGACGTCGATGAAGTGGGTGGTGCTCGGCCAGGGCGAGATCAGGGGCTGATCCGCCCGGGCCATCATCAGGCTTCAGGGCTTCAGGGCTTCAGGGCATGCCCGACACCGCGGCGTCCTTCGGCACGCTGATCTTGTAGACCGCCTGGAAGCGCTGCGTCTGGTTCGGCGCCAGCGGCAGTTCCCACATCTGGATGCCGGGCTGCTCACGCCAGTTGGCCTGCGTCACCGGCGGCGTGAACTGCGTCTGCACGCGGACATCTTCGTGCTCCGACACCGGCGCGGCCTCCAGCACCCGCAGCGTCACCGCACGTCCGCGCAGGTTCTCGATTTCCCACTGCCGCGTCAGCATGCGTTCGCGTCGCGTGCCGATCAATCCGGTGTCCGCGCCGTCGCGCTTCTCCGGATCCACCCGCACCCGCAAGCGCTCATCCCGGCCGAAGGGCAGCGCCCAGGTCGAGGTCTGCCCCAGACCCAGCAGCAGCGGCATCTCGCCGATCAGGTTGCCGTCGCGGAACATCTGCATCGTGCCGCCCGGCCACGAGCCCTGGGGACGCGGCACTTCCGCCACCAGATACGCCGCGGCCTCCGTGCTCGGTTGCACCTGCGCGAGCAGCCGGGCCTCCAGGGCGAGCCGGCTGAGGCTCACCGTTGCGTACTGTCCGTTCGATCGCAAGGTGATGCGCTGCGGCAGGTCGTACTCGGTACCGAACTCCCCGTCGAAGACGCTGGGATCGAAGTTCAGCGGCTGCACGGCCGAACCGCGGACCTCCAGGCGGCTCAAGGCCATCGGCGCGGGCTCGGCCACCGGCGCCGGCTCGTCGAACCGCGTGCGGCCCCGCGAGGCCGGCGGCTGGATGCCGATCCGCCAAGGCTGCTGCGGCGCCGCCCCCAAGGACTGCCGCGGCTGGACGGTGGAAATCTTGAGCTTCACGTCGATCCAGTCCTCGCCGCTGGTCTGGCCGATGCGGGCCAGCCGCTCGATCGCCAGTGCGCCGGTGGCGGTGTCGAGCCGGGCCCGGTACTGCGGCTGCCAGCCCGCCGAGCGGGAGAGCCGGTACGACAGTCCGACCTGCGCATCGACCGTCGTCGACAGGCGCAAGGTCGCCACCGACACGTCCTCGGTGCTGGCCGGCTGCGCCGCCAGGGCGGCGTTCAAGGCGACGTTCAGCTCCTGCAGACGTTCCTTCAGCACCTGCTGGCGCGACACCAGGTCCTGCGCATTGCGGCGCAGCGCCTCGATCCCAGCGCTCAACCCGGGCCCGGGCTTGGCCTCGCGGTCCGACAAGCCTTTCAGATAGCCCAGCGCGATGTCCACGCCGCTCATGTCGGCCTCGACCGCGCCACGCTGTTTCTCCAGGTCCCGCACGCGCGGATCCCGGACGCGGCACTCCGGCAGCGAGTCCCGGGCGACGCGCTCGAGCTTGAGCTCGCCCAGGTTCACGCCCGGCGGCGCATGGATCTGCAGCGCATCGCGGTCCAGGTTGGGCGCCAGGCACGGGAAGCGCGCCTGCGTCGCACCGGCGCTGACGCGCACCGTGCGGTCGACCTGGGCGCCGCCCGGATACAGCAGCACCTGGGCGATGGCGGCGGTCTCCGCCGTGGGTTCGGCGGCCTGCGCCGTCGACAATGCCGATGACATGGCGGCCGTGGCGGCCAGCGCAAACGTGAGCAGTCGTTGCATGCATTCCCTCCTGGACGGCCACGCTATCACGGTGCTGGCACACTTCCGGCCTGCCGCTTTCCCCGACAACCGCGGGTCCTCCGCCCGCCATTTCTCCATGTCCGACGCCGCCACTGCTCCGATCCCCGCCGTCCACGCCTCGCGCCGCAAGGCGCTGGTGCTGTTCTCCGGCGGCCAGGATTCCACCGCCTGCCTGGCCTGGGCGCTGGACCGCTTCGCCGAGGTGGAAACGCTGGGCTTCGACTACGGCCAGCGGCACCGCATCGAACTCGAGTGCCGCCAGACGGTGCGCGCGCAGATCGTCGCGCAGTTCCCGCAGTGGGCCGCCAAGCTCGGCGAGGACCACCTGCTCGACCTCAGCCTGCTCGGCCAGATCTCCGACACCGCGCTGACGCAGGAACGCGCGATCGAGCTGCAGGCCAACGGCCTGCCGAATACCTTCGTGCCGGGCCGCAACCTGCTGTTCCTGACCTTCGCCGCGACGCTGGCCTACCGCCGCGGCGCGTCGGTGCTGGTCGGCGGCATGTGCGAGACGGACTTCTCCGGCTACCCCGACTGCCGCGACAACACGCTCAAGGCGCTGCAGGTGGCGCTGAGCCTGGGGCTGGACACGCCGATGACGCTGGACACGCCGCTGATGTTCCTGACCAAGGCGCAGACCTGGGCGCTGACGGCGTCGCTGGGCGGCGCGGCCTTCAACGAGCTGATCATCGAGCACACCCACACCTGCTACCTCGGCGAGCGCAAGACCCGGCACGCCTGGGGCTGGGGCTGCGGCCACTGCCCCGCCTGCGAGCTGCGCGCCAAGGGCTGGCTCGAGTTCCAGGGTGCGAAGGCGGCCGGCCCGGCCGCCGCGCACTGAGCAGCGCGATCGCCGACGACGCCATGAACGACGTGACCGGGGTGCATTGGAACTGGTGGTTGTGGGGCCTGGCCGCGGTGCTGGCGTTCTGGGGCATCGGCGCCTACAACCGCGTGATGCTGCTGCGCAATGAGATCGGCAAGGCCTACGCGCAACTGGACGACGCGCTGATGCGCCGCTTCGCCCATGGCGACCTGTTGCTGGAGCGCCTGCGCGAGCGGCTGCCCAGCGAGCAGGCCAGCCTCGACGCGCTGGCCGCGGCGCAGGTCGAGGCCAAGGCCGCCGCACAAGCGGTGCGCGCCCGGCCCTACGCGGCGGACCCGGTGGCGCACCTGGCGGTGGCCGCGGCGGTGCACGGCGCCGCGATGACGCGGATGGTGTCGCTGGTCGAGCACCATGCGGAACTGAACGCCGATCCGGACCTCGGCGGCGCCGTCGACGAACTCAAGATGATCGACCGCCAACGGGCCTTCTCGCGGCAGGTCTTCAACCAGGCGGTCGACGCCTACAACGCGGCGATCCGGCAGTTCCCGACCCGGGTGCTGTCGAGCTTCGTCGGCTTCAGCGAGGCGCGCAGCCTCTGAGCGGCAGCGACGCGGGGCGGATCAGCCCTTCTTGTTCTTCATCAGCGCGAGGAACTCCGCGCGCAGCGTCGCATCCTTCAGGAAGGAACCGCGCATGACGCTGTTGGTCATCGTCGAGTCCATGTCCTTGACGCCGCGCCAGTGCATGCAGAAGTGGTCCGCGTCCATGACGATGGCCAGGCCGTCCGGCTTGACGCGGTCCTGGAGCTCGTCGGCCAGCATCACGACGGCCTCTTCCTGGATCTGCGGACGGCTCATGATCCACTCGGTCAGGCGCACGTACTTCGACAGGCCGATCAGGTTCGAATGCTCGCTCGGCAGCAGGCCGATCCACACCTTGCCGATGATGGGGCAGAGGTGGTGCGAGCAGGCGCTGCGCACGGTGATCGGGCCGACGATCATCAGTTCGTTCAGACGCTCGGCGTTGGGAAATTCGGTCACCGGCGGCGGCGGCGCGTAGCGGCCCGCGAAGACCTCCTTCACGAACATCTTCGCCACCCGCTTGGCCGTCTCCTGCGTGTTGTGGTCGCTGACGGTGTCGATCACCAGCGACTTCAGCACCTCCTGCATCCGCGCCTGTACTTCGGCCTGCAGCTGGTCGAGCTCGCCCGCCTCGATGAAGGCGGCGATGTTGTCGTTGGCATGGTGGCGTTTTCCAGCCTTCACCAGCCGGTAGCGGATGCGCTCCGAGGTCGGCAGCGCGGCCAGTTCGTCGGGGCTCAGGATCGGGGTGCTCGTCATGGGACGGGATTGTCGCAGGCGCCACCAATGCGCGCTGCCTTCGCCACTAAACTCCACCGGTGTCTGCCCCCTCTTCCCCAAAGCTTCCCTCCGCCGGCGGCGCGCCGCCGCTCCATCGGCTGCTCGCCGGCGCCGCCGACGCGGTCCAGGCCGTGCGCGAGGGCCAGTCGTTGACCGAGTGGCTCGCGCGATGCCCCGCCGACCTCCGCCCCGGCGTACAGGCCTTGAGCTTCACCGTGCTGCGCCGTCTCGGCGCGGCGCAGGTCGTGCGCGCCGCGCTCGCCCCGAAGAATCCTCCGCCGCGCGTGGACGCCCTGCTGGTGACCGCCCTCGCCCTGCTCTGGCCCGGCGAGACGGCCTACGCCGATCACACGCTGGTCGACCAGGCCGTGCATGCGGTCCGCCAGCGCGCACCCAACAGCGCGGGCTTCGTCAACGCGGTGCTGCGCCGCTTCCTGCGCGGGCGTGAGGCGTTGGTCGCCGCCGCCGAGGCGGACCCGGTCGCCCGCTTCAACCATCCGCGCTGGTGGCAGGATCGCCTGCATGCCGACTGGCCCGCCGAATGGCAAGGGCTGCTGCAGGCCAACCAGCAGAAGCCGCCGATGACGCTGCGGGTCAATCCGGCGCATGACGACCTGGAGGGTTACCTCGCCCGTCTGCGGGAGGCCGGCATTCCGGCGCATCCCGCCGGCACGCTGTTTCCGCAGGCCGTCGTGCTCGACGAGCCGCGACCGGTCCAGGCCCTGCCCGGCTTCGACAAGGGCCATGCCTCGGTCCAGGACGCGTCGGCCCAGCTCGCCGCCCCCTTGCTGCTGGGGCAGCACCGGCCGCAAGACCTGTCCCCGGGCGAGGACTGGCCGGAACTCGGCAGCGGCGCGCGGGTGCTGGACGCCTGCGCCGCGCCGGGCGGCAAGACCGCCCACCTGCAGGAACTCGCCGGCAACCGCCTCGATCTGCTGGCTTTGGACGCGGACGCCAAGCGGCTGGAGCGCGTGAGCCAGAACCTGCAGCGCCTGCAGCTCGACGGCGCGGTGCGCGCCGCCGACGCCCGCGACACCGCCGCCTGGTGGGACGGCCGCCCGTTCGACGCCATCCTGCTGGACGCGCCCTGCAGCGCCTCCGGCATCGTGCGCCGGCATCCCGACGTGCGCTGGCTGCGCCGGCCCGAGGACATTCCGTCGCTCGCACGCATCCAGGCCGAACTGCTCGAGGCCTTGTGGCCGCTGCTCAAGCCCGGCGGCCGGCTGCTCTATGCGACCTGCTCCGTCTTCAAGGCGGAGGGTCGGGACCAGATCGACGCGTTTTTGCAACGCCATGGCGATGCGCGGTCGCGTCAGTTCGACCAGGGGGCCGGGCATCTGCTGCCGCTCGCAGACAATGGTCCGCAGGACTCCGCATCCGGCGCGGCGGCCGTCACCGACGGCTTCTATTACGCGCTGCTGCAGAAGACCTGACCCGAGAACTCCCCCCCTGAATCCGTCCGCGTGCCTCCGCCGTCCCGTCCCGTTTCGCTGCGTTCCTGGTGGCAGCGCCTGACCCTGGTCGGCGCGCTGCTGGCGCTGCACGGCTGGGCGCTGGCCCAGGGCGTGGCGCTGCAGGTGCTGAATGCGGAACGGGTCGAGGATGGCCTGGCGGTCAGCTTCAGCACCCGCTTCGAGCTGCCGCGGCAGGTCGAGGACGCGCTGCTCAAGGGCGTGGCGATCTACTTCGTCGCCGAGATCCAGGTCTTGCGCAACCGCTGGTACTGGCGCGACGCCCGCGTCGCGCAGGCCAGCCGGACCTGGAGACTGACCTGGCAGCCGCTCACCCGCCAGTACCGCGTGAGCACCGGCGGCCTGCACCAGAGTTTCGACACGCTGGGCGAGGCGATCGCCTCGCTGCGCGGCGTGTCCGGATGGCGCGTCGCCGAGACCAAGGACATCGAGGACGACGGCCGCTACTACCTGGAGTTCAGCTACAAGCTGGACACCGCGCAGTTGCCGCGTCCGATGCAGATCGGCCTGGGCGGCAGCCAGGGCTGGGCGCTGAGCGTCGATCGCAATCTCACACTGACGCTGGAGGCGCCGTCCACGCCGCCGCCGAACCGGCCGCAGCCTTGAGCACGCGGAATCCGCCGCTCCTCCGATCCCCCTGATTCAGCAAGGACCCTGACCCGTGACCAAGTCGGCGCGCCTGGCGTGGTTGATTTCCGTGACCGCGATCGCGGGCGCCAGCGGCATGCTGGCGTTCCTGCTGTCCATCAGCACGACCGCGCAACGCGGTTTCCTCGAGCGCCACTACGTCTGGCTGTTCTGGGTCAACGTCGCGGTCGCCACCGCACTGATCATCGTGATCGGCGTCGCCGGCACGCGGCTCGCGCTGCGCGTGAAGCGCGGCCGCTTCGGCAGCCGGCTGCTGCTCAAGCTCGCCGGGATCTTCGCGATCGTCGGCGTGGTGCCGGGCCTGTTGATCTACACGGTGTCCTACCAGTTCGTGAACCGCAGCATCGAGAGCCTGTTCGACCAGCGCCTGGCCAGCGCGCTGGAGGCCGGCCTCACGCTGGGCCAGGACACGCTGGAGAACCTGCGCGCCGAACAGACCGTCCGGACCCGGGCCGCCGCCGAACGCTGGGAGGACGGCGCGCTGGCGCCGCTGGCGCTGGAGCGGCTGCGCGACCAGCTGGGCGCGCGCAGCGTGGCGCTGATTGCCGGCAACGGCCAGGTGGTGCTGTCCGCCGGCGGCGAGTCCAGCGAGATCCCCGCGCGCCCCAGCGCGACGCTGATCTCGCAGGCGCGCAGCAACGGCATCGCCTCGCGCCTGGAAGGGCTGGAGGACGAACAGCTGGCGATGCAGGGCGAGGCCCGCATCCGCTCGCTGGCCCTGCTGCCCAGCAGCGCGCTGCAGCTGACCAACAGCGACCGCTACCTGATGGTCGTCAAGCAGATTTCCGGCAAGGTGATCAGCAACGCGCTGAACGTGTCGGCGGCGAACCAGGAGTACCAGCAGCGCTCGCTGCTGCGCGATGGGCTGCGGCGGATGTACCTCGGCACGCTGACGCTGGTGCTGATCCTGGCGGTGTTCGCGGCGCTGCTGCTGGCGGTGGCGCTGTCCAACCAGCTGGTGCAGCCGCTGCTGCTGCTGGCCGAGGGCATGCGCGAGGTCGCCACCGGCGACCTGAAGGCCAAGCCGGTGTTCCGCTCCGGCGACGAGCTCGGCGGCCTGACGCGCTCGTTCGCGGACATGACGCAGCAGCTGGCCGACGCGCGCGCGCTGGTCGAGCTCAGCGTGACGCAGCTGGAACGTGCCCGCACGCATGTGCAGACCATCCTGGACAACCTGACGGCCGGCGTGATCGTGTTCGACGCCGACCGCCGCATCGAGACCGTCAACCCCGGCGCGACGCGCATCCTGAAGATGCCGCTGTCGGCTTACGTGGGCCGGCCGCTGGAGGACCTGCCGATGCTGGCGGCCTTCGGCAAGGACATCTGGCAGCGCTTCGAACTGCAGAGCAGTCCGGAGGCCGGCGAGCGCGAGCACTGGCAGGAATCGTTCGAACTGCAGCTCGACGAGAAGACCGCGCTGACGCTGCTGGTGCGGGGCGCGCTGCTGCCGCAGGGCGCGCGGCTGCTGGTGTTCGACGACATCAGCGAGGTCGTGTCGGCGCAGCGCTCGGCGGCCTGGAGCGAGGTGGCGCGCCGGCTGGCGCACGAGATCAAGAACCCGCTGACGCCGATCCAGCTCTCGGCGGAACGACTGCAGTTCAAGCTCGAGGCCAAGCTCGAGGGCAACGACCAGGCGATGCTGGTCCGATCGGTCGGCACCATCGTCAACCAGGTCCAGGCGATGAAACAGCTGGTCAACGAATTCCGGGACTATGCTCGGCTGCCCGCGGCCAAGCTGGCGCCGCTGGACTTGAACGGACTGGTGGCTGAAGTGCTGACCTTGTACGCCGAGGCGCAGGAGGCGGGTCAATTGACGGCGGAGCTGGCGACCGACCCGCCGCTGATGCTGGGCGACGCGCCGCAGCTGCGTCAGGTGATCCACAACCTCGTGCAGAACGCGTTGGACGCGGTCAGCCATCGCCCGGACGGTCACGTGACGGTGAAGACCCAGAAAGCCTTGACCGAAGCAGGCGAGCTGCGGGCCTTGCGCCTGGTGATCGTGGACAACGGGCCCGGTTTCGCGGAGAACGTGCTCAAGCGTGCCTTCGAGCCTTACGTCACGACCAAGACCAAGGGCACGGGGCTGGGACTCGCGGTGGTGAAGAAAATCGCCGATGAGCACGGCGCGCGCATCCGCTTGGTGAATCTACCAGCAGCCAGCGGCGCCGATCAGCCGCCGAGCGGCGCACAAGTTTCGTTATCATTTTCAAAACTCGCGACTGCACCGAGCCCTGCGCAGGACGCGCCTCGGCCGCGTGAACAGTAGGCATACATGGCAACCATACTTGTTGTTGATGACGAACTGGGCATCCGCGCCCTGTTGTCTGAAATCCTCTCCGACGAGGGGCACACCATCGAACTCGCGCAGAACGCCCAGCAGGCGAGGGCCAGCCGCGAGCGTTCGCGCCCGGACCTGGTGCTGCTGGACATCTGGATGCCGGACGTCGACGGCATCACGCTGCTCAAGGAATGGGGCAGCACGGGCCAGCTGACGATGCCGGTCATCATGATGAGCGGCCACGGCACGATCGACACGGCGGTCGAAGCGACCAAGTTCGGCGCGATGGCCTTCCTGGAAAAGCCGATCACGTTGCAGAAGCTGCTGCGCGCGGTCGAGCAGGCGCTGGTGAAGACGACGCCCCGGCCGGCGCCCCCGGCGGCGCCGGTGCTCGGCACCGTGATCGGCAACAGCTACCCGCGCCCGGAGACGATGCAGCCCATTGCAGCCGGTACGCTGCCGGTGCAGACGGCCGGTCTCGCGCCGGTGACGCCGTTGCCGCACCAGGGCCTGGCCTCCGAGCAGGTCTTCGAACTGGACCGCCCGTTGCGCGAGGCGCGCGATGCGTTCGAGAAGAGCTATTTCGAGTTCCACTTGGCCAAGGAGAACGGCTCGATGACCCGCGTGGCCGAGAAGACCGGCCTGGAACGCACGCACCTGTATCGCAAGCTCAAGCAACTGGGCGTCGATCTGTCGAGAAACAAGCGCGGCAGCGGAATTTAGTGCTATAGTCGCTGTCTTCGTTGTTCAGCACAGGACGCAAGACCTGGGATGACTGGAACAACGAAGCGAGACCCAGTCTCACGGCCAAGTAGCTCAGTTGGTAGAGCAGCGGATTGAAAATCCGCGTGTCGGTGGTTCGATTCCGCCCTTGGCCACCAGATTCAAGAAAGCCCGGCTCTGCCGGGCTTTCTGCTTTCTGGCGCGACGCGCGTTCGACGAGGCGCCGGAGCCCTCAGCCCTCAGCCCTCAGCCCTCAGCGCGTGATGATGTCCCGATGCATCGGCGCCAGCAGCGCCAGCAGACGGTTCTGCACCGCGAACGGCACTTGCTGGTCATCCATGGCGAACTGCAGATCCTCGACCAACGCATTGAAGTCGGCCTTGTCCAACGCCAGGTGGGCGTGGGACTTCGCCATCGTCTCGCCGTCGTAGACACAGGGCCCGCCGCTGAGCTGGCAGAACTGCTTGCGGATCGATTCCTTCAGCGCCTTCGGATTGACGCCGTCGAACTTCTTCTTGATGCGATCGTCCGCGTAGGCGCGATCAAGCATGCCGTCGACGATGCGCGCGATGCCCGCCTCGCCGCCCAGCCCGCGGTACAGCGCGTCGTCCGCCGCATGCGCATGCACGCTGGCGCCCACGCCGATCAGCAGCGCCAGCGCGCCAGCCATCCACTTGCTTCGAGCCGATCGCATCGTCAGGGTCTCCTCGTCGATTCGTCGTCGTGGCCGTTGGTGGCTTGTTGTGCTTCTTGGGCTTCTGGGGGCGTCACGTCAAGGATCAGTAGGCGAACTGGATCGACCCGTAGACCCCGCGCTGGCGCCGCGGCTGGATGCCTGGCACCACACGCCCCAGGTCCACGTAGGCCGCCGTCAGCGAGAGATGCTTGTTCGGCGCCCAGGCAACGAACACATCCTTCCAATCATCCTCGCGCAGCGCGTCGCCCAGGACCGACGGGTTGAGCTTGTCAGGCTTCATGCGGTACTCGGCGCCGATCGCCCACTGCTTGTTGATGAGGTACGCCACCGACACCTCGGGCATCAACGAATAACGGCTGCTGGCCGTTCCGCCGAAGCCCAGCAGACCGTTCTGGTTGGCGCGCGTCGCGCGCAGCGTCACGTTCACCAGCGTGCTCTGCGCGAGCAACAGCTTGGTGGCGCTGAGGTAGACGTCGACGCCGTTGCGCTTCGCGCCGAGGGCGCTCAGCGTCGGCGCCAGGCCGCCGGCGTCCAGGTGCTTGTATTCGACCCCCAGAGCGATCTGCGGCATCCAGGTGTCCGCGTCGAGCACGGCGTCGCCGATCAGCCGAAACTTCGCGCCGAGGATGGTCTGCTTCAACCTGAGCCCCGGCAGACCGAGCGCGGCGCCCGTGCCGCCAGCGCTGAAGTCCTGCTTCGCGAGCGACAGCTCGGCGCGCTCGCCGAAGGCCACGGACGCGCCGTAGCCGGACAGGCTGTAGTCCTGCACCGGCAGGCGCGTGAAGTAGGCCGTGGCGCCGACCTGGCCACTGGTGGCATAGCTGCCCGTCAGCGCCCAGGGCGTCAGGCCGCCACCGGCGGCGCCGTCGATGCTGCTCACACCGCCGGTCAGCAGCAGCTTGCCCTGTGCCTGTGCGGCACAAGCCAGCGGCACGGCCAGCAACAGGGGAGCGAGCCGTCGAATCATCACCAGGCGCCGGTGTTGGCCATCGAGATCCATGGCTCGGCCGGCGGCAGCGCCGGACCGTCCTGCAGCAGTTCGACGGAGATGTTGTCGGGCGAACGCACGAAGGCCATGCGGCCGTCGCGCGGGGGTCGGTTGATCGTCACGCCGGCGTCCATCAGGCGCTGACAGGCCGCATAGATGTCCGGCACCGCGTAGGCGACGTGGCCGAAGTTGCGACCGCCGGTGTAGACCTCGGGGTCCCAGTTGTACGTGAGTTCGATCTGGGCCTCCTCATCACCGGGCGCCGCGAGGTAGACCAGCGTGAAGCGGCCCGCCTCGTGCTCGGTGCGTCGCACTTCCTGCAGACCGAGCGCATCACGGTAGAAGTTCAGGGAAGCCTCGAGGTCGGTCACGCGGACCATGGTGTGCAGATACTTCATGAGCGGTCGGCGGATGGCGTTGGAATGGAAACGGAATGATGCATTGTGGCCGCGACCGGCCGGGTGCGCATGCCTCAGGGCCATGTGCGAAGACCGCCTCGATGCGATCGAGCCAAATGAAAAGGCCCGCGTCTGCGGGCCTTTGTGCGAGCGGGGCGCTCCCGGGGTCAGGTCGCCTGTGGCGCGCCGTCGCCGCCCTGCGCCTGCGGCGCCGCCTGTGCCAGGCGTTGCGTCAGCTCCTTGCGGAAGCGGTTCAACTCCTGGACGCTGGCGAAGCTGCGCTCCATCAGCAGGCTCATGTTGTGCAGGATGCGCTCGACGACCTTGTTCTCCCAGACGGTATCGAACTGGATCTGCTTGTCGAGCCAGCGTTCCAGCCACTCCGGATCGGGCAGGCGGCTCTGGATCGTGTCGCGCGGGAACAGCTTGGCGTTCACATGCAGGTTGGTCGGATGCAGCGCCTGCGCGGTGCGGCGCGCGCTGGCCATCAGCACACCGACCTTCGCGAACGCGGCCTTGGCCTCGTCGCCGAACTTGGTCATCGCGCGCTTCATGTAGCGCAGGTAGGCGCCGCCGTGACGCGCCTCGTCGCGCGACAGGGTCTCGTAGATCGCCTTGATGACGGGCTCGGTGTGCCATTCGGCGGCACGACGGTACCAGTGGTTCAGACGGATCTCGCCGCAGAAGTGCAGCATCAGCGTTTCCAACGCCGGCGCGGGATCGAATTCGAAACGCACCTCGTGCAGCTCGGCCTCGGTCGGCACCATGTCCGGACGGAAGCGGCGCAGATACTCCATCAGCACCAGCGAATGCTTCTGTTCCTCGAAGAACCAGACGCTCATGAAGGCCGAGAAGTCGCTGTCGTCCTTGTTGTCGCGCAGGAACATCTCGGTGGCGGGCAACGCGGACCACTCGGTGATCGCGTTCATCTTGATCGTGCGCGCCTGATCGTCGGTCAGCTTGGACGCGTCGAACTTGTCCCACGGGATATCCGTGTCCATGTTCCAGCGCACGGCCTCGAGTTGCTTGAAGAGTTCGGGATAAAGCATCTGTCTGCGTCCTGTTGAGCGCGCCGGATTCTACCGGTCGCACCATGACAATCCCTTACGCCATTGGCCGCCGGGGCGATCTGGCCTAATCGCGCTTCCAATGAACCTGATGCAGCGTTCGCTTCTTACGCAGCGCCGCGGCCCATGGACCATCCGGATTTACCGATTCCAGGAGACAACGACATGACCCCGACTTTCGGCCCTTTCCTCAGGCGAACCGCGCTCCTGCTGGCAGCGCTCGTTGCGCCGTTTGCCGCGACCTCGGTCCACGCCGCGCCTGCGGCAGAAACCGCCGCGTCGACCGCATCCTGCCCCGAATTGCTCAATCGTCAAATGCCTCGACTGCAGGACGAGAAACCCCAGGCGCTCTGCCAGTATGCGGGCAAGGTGGTCCTCGTGGTCAACACGGCCAGCTTCTGCGGCTACACCCCGCAGTACAAGGCGCTGGAAGCCCTCTCCGCGCGCTATGCGGACAAGGGCCTTGTCGTGCTCGGTTTTCCGTCCGGTGACTTCGGCAACCAGGAGTACGGCAGCAACAAGGAAATCGCCGAGTTCTGCGAGAACACGTTCAACGTGAAGTTCCCGATGTTCAGCAAGAGCAACGTCGCCGCAGGAAAGGCCGACCTCAACCCGCTGTTCGCCGACTTGGCCAAACGCACGGGCCAATCGCCGAAGTGGAATTTCCACAAGTACCTGATCTCGCGTGACGGCAAGCAGGTCATGAGCTTCGCGTCCGGCGTAAGCCCGGACAGCACCCAGTTCACCCAGGCCGTCGACAAGCTGGTCTCGCAATCGCAATGAGCATCTGCTCGCTCGCTCGCTCGCTCAAATTGAAAAACCTGATTCCCAACGATTTCTTCGCTTGAAAAAGCTGATGAAAAAGGGGCGGGATCTGGCAATCGGTGCGCCTGTAGCGAGCGGTCGTCATCACCCTGAAAACTGTCCCGGCTAGGCGGGACAGCAGTGACAGTTGCTCACTTATTCGTTGATCGATGGGATGACATCGACCGCGAGGCACTGCACCATGACGGCTCGATCAACACATCGCTGACGACAAACGCAGCGTCGACGGCCAGTAGCAGCGCTCCCTTTGAGGACGCTTAAGCGGGTCGGAAGGCGCAGCGGATCAGGAGGGCTTTCCGGGTTTCCACCAGTCCCGGCAGCGATGGGAGTACAGTCAACGCATCCACTTTCAGCCGCAAGACCGGCTTCCTCGTGAAGCTGCAATCCCGAGGCCTTTCTCCTCCTCCTCCCTCCCTCCCTCGTTGGCCAGGGGCGTCTTGCAGGCTACTTTTATACCCAGGGCTTCCGCATCGCGGAGGCCCTTTGTATTGGTGCCTCGAGAACGCTCAGGCGAGCCAGCCCTTGCGGCGGAAGTAGATGAAGGGCGCGGTGACGGAGGCCACCATCAATCCGATCGCGAAGAAGTAGCCGTACTTCCAGTGCAGCTCGGGCATCGCTTCGAAGTTCATGCCGTAGACACTGGCGATCAGCGTCGGCGGCAGCAGCGCGACGCTCGCAACCGAGAAGATCTTGATGATCTTGTTCTGGTTGATGTTGATGAAGCCGACCGTGGCATCCATCAGGAAGTTGATCTTGTCGAAGAGGAAGGCCGTGTGCGAGTCGAGCGAGTCGATGTCGCGCAGGATCTGCCGGGACTCCTCGAACTGCTCGGCGTTGAGCATGCGGCTGCGCATCATGAAGCTGACCGCGCGGCGGGTGTCCATGACGTTGCGGCGGATGCGGCCGTTCAAGTCCTCCTCGCGCGCGATGGCTGCGAGCACCTCGCCGGCCTCGGTGTCGTTGACGTCCTTCTTCAGCACGCGGGCGCTGACCTTCTCGAGGTTGTCATAGATGCCCTCGAGCACGTCCGCCGAGTACTCCGCATCGGCGTCGTAGAGCTTGAGCAGCACGTCCTTGGCGTCCTCGATCAACGCCGGGATGCGACGCGCGCGCAGGCGCAGCAGGCGGAACACCGGCAGGTCCTCGTTGTGGACCGAGAACAGCACGTTGTTGTACAGGATGAAGGCCACGCGCACGTTGCGCGGCGCCTCCATGTCGTCGATCAGGAAGTCGGAGCGGATGTGCAGTTCGCCGTTGTCCTCTTCGTAGAAGCGGGCGGACTCCTCCAGATCCTCGTCGACGATGTCCTCCGGGATCACGAGGCCGAAGCGCTCGCGGATCCAGTCCTTCTCTTCGGGCGTGGGCGACTCCAGGTCGACCCAGACGGGATCGCGGTCGTTGTCCGTGCGCGCGAGCAGTTCGGCGGCGGTCGCGATCTCCTCCTGGACCATGCCCCCCTTGAGGCGGCCGTTGTCCAGCGTGAAAACATTCAGCATGCAGGTCCTTCGTCGGCGGTCACGCGCTCTGGCGAACGCGCAAGCCGGAGTGCGCGTTGACGGACCCTCGGGATCGTCGCGGCGCAGGATGTGTCAGGGAGCGGGCGGCGCCGGAATTCGGCACGCGCGGGATGCAGGTCGAAGGTGGCCCGTCTCACTCCGGACAAGCGTCGCGGCGGCGTTGGTGCGGTGACGCGGAACGCTCAGGGGCTGCGGCGGATTGACGCTGGAGTGGATGGCCACCGAGGGTGGTCGCTGTCCAAGGGGAACTCCAGTAATCGGGACACGGAATTATCACATCGCGTCCTCGGGAGCGGCAAGGAAGGACGCTCCGGAGCGTCCGCCGCACAACACCCAGCATTCGAGCACGGACCCCGCCCTGCCGCAAGGCGGGAATATTCGCCCCCAAAGCTTGCTTTTGATCACTTGCCCGAGCCCCGGATCGGGAGCAGACTGGGCTCGTCTTCTTCATCGACATCGCCTCAGAACCCGCATGCCATCGGCCCTCGCGGCCTTCCGGGTCCCTCGCGGACCGTCCTTCTGCACCTCATCTTCCGAACCCTCCATCCGATCCCCGAACGCTCCCGGCTCCAGGCGGGCGGCGTGTCCTTCCACCCACATCGATTCCCCCCACCCTCAAGGCCACACGACCCCGAGACTTCCCCAAGACCCTGAATCGCTCTTTTCCTGCGGCATCCGCCGCCGACTCGACACCGTTTCCGACCAAGCCCTTGTGAAAGGAGGCTTTATGAACCTGACCATCAGCGGCCACCATCTCGAAGTGACACAGGCTCTGCGTGAGTACGTGCTGAACAAGTTGAGCCGGGTGATCCGGCACTTTGACCAGGTTGTGGACATCAACGTCCTGCTGACCGTGGAGAAGCAGAAGGAGAAGGATCGACGCCAACGCGCGGAAGTCACGTTGCATGTGAAGGGCAGGGAAATCTTCTGCGAGCACTCGCACGAGGACCTCTACGCGGCCATCGATGAGCTGATGGACAAGCTGGATCGGCAGGTCTGCCGCCACAAGGACCGGGTGCAGAACCACCACCACGAGTCGGCCAAGCGCATGGACCTGAACGCCGGGTGACCGGCAACGGGGCTTCGGCGCGCCACGCGCCGGGTGAGAGCCCCCTCCCGGACCCCGGGGATTTCCCGGAGGTCCTCTGCAAGGCGGCCCATCGGGCCGCCTTTTTGCCGAGAATTGTTGCAATGCAACACCAAGGATGACGTTTTCACTGGCGCGTCGCCTCCGTCACACCCCCTGTCGCTAGCGGGATTCCTATAATCCTGTCCCTCTACCCTCGAATCTGCGCCCCGCTGGTGCGCAGTGCTGCTCCCCCAGCCCGCCGGTTTCCATGACCGGCAAATGCCCGATGAACCGTCTCGCCGCCATCCTTCCCGCCAGCAACGTGCTGGTCGATGTGGACGCTTCCAGCAAAAAGCGGGTCTTTGAACACGCGGGGCTGCTGTTCGAGAACAACCATTCGATTTCACGCGCCGCGGTCACGGACAACCTGTTCGCCCGCGAACGCCTGGGATCGACCGGCCTGGGTCACGGCGTCGCGATCCCGCACGGCCGCATCAAGGGCCTGAAGAATCCGCTGGCCGCCGTGCTGCGCGTGCAGCAGCCGATCGGTTTCGATGCGCCGGACGACGAACCGGTCACGCTGCTGATCTTCCTGCTGGTGCCCGAAGCGGCCACGCAGAGACACCTCGAGATCCTCTCCGAGATCGCCGAGATGCTGTCCGATCGCGAACTGCGCGAGCGCCTCAAGACCGAACCCGAAGCCGCGACGGTGCATCGCCTGATCGCCGACTGGGAGCCGCTGAAGTCCGTCGCCTGAACGACGACGCAGCTTCCGGATCCTCCACCCCCACGACCGCGGCCCACCGAACTTGAAAGCCACCTCCATCAGCGCGGACCGGTTGTTCGAGGAACACCGCGAGGCCTTGCGTTGGGAGTGGATCGCCGGACACGCGCATCCTGAGCGACGTTTCGACGAAGCCGCGCTGCGCGACGCGCAATCGGCCGCCGATCTGGTCGGCTACCTGAACTACATCCATCCGTACCGCGTGCAGATCGTGGGCCGACGCGAAGTGGGTTACCTGAGCCAGGCCTCGGGCGACGTGCTGGACCGCCGCATCGCGCGCATCGTCACGCTGGAACCGCCGGTGATCATCGTCGCCGACGACCAGGTGGCGCCGGACCGGCTGGTCGCGATGTGCGACCGCGCCGAGATCCCGCTGTTCACCACGGCCGAGAGCGCCGGCCATGTCATCGACCTGGTGCGGGCCTACCTCGCGCATGTCTGCGCCAACCGCACGACGCGGCATGGCGTGTTCATGGACATCCTCGGCCTGGGCGTGCTGCTGACCGGCGAGTCCGGCCTCGGCAAGAGCGAACTGGGCCTGGAACTGATCAGCCGCGGCCACGGCCTGGTGGCGGACGACGCGGTGGACTTCTTCCGCATCGCGCAGACGGCGATCGAAGGACGCTGCCCCGAACTCCTGATGAACCTCCTGGAGGTCCGCGGCATCGGCCTGCTGGACATCAAGGCGATCTTCGGCGAGACGGCGGTGCGCCGGAAGATGCGGCTCAAGCTGATCGTGCACCTCGTCCGCAAGGAAACGATGGAGCGGGATTTCGAACGCCTGCCCTACGAGCCCCTGTACGAGGACGTGCTCGGCATGCCGGTGCGCAAGGTCGTGATCGCGGTGGACGCGGGCCGCAACCTGGCCGTGCTGGTCGAGGCCGCGGTGCGCAACACCATCCTGCAGCTCCGGGGCATCGACACCTACCGCGAGTTCGTCGAGCGCCATCAGCGCGCGATCGAGCAAGGCCTCAACGACACGAACTGAGGCTCGGCCGCGTTGGCGCGGGCATGAGAAAGGGGCTCCTCGGAGCCCCTTGTCATTGGCGCTGGTTGGCGCTGGTTGGCGCCGACGTCCGCCCGGGTTCAGCGGCCCATCTTGTTCGGACAATCCTTCTTCACGCAGTTCGCGTACAGCGCGAGCGAGTGCTCCTGCAGCTGGAAGCCGCGATCCATCGCGATGGCGTGCTGGCGCTCCTCGATCTGCGGATCGTAGAACTCCTCGACGAAGCCGCAGGTGAGGCACACGAGGTGGTCGTGATGATGCCCCTCGTTGAGTTCGAACACCGCCTTGCCGGACTCGAAGTGATTGCGCGACAGCAGGCCCGCCTGTTCGAACTGCGTGAGGACGCGATAGACCGTCGCAAGACCGATGTCCGCGCGCTCATCGAGCAAAGCTTTGTAAACGTCCTCGGCGGTCATGTGCCGCTGCTGGGTCGTCTGGAAGATCTCGAGGATCTTGATGCGGGGCAAGGTGGCCTTCAGCCCGCTGTTCTTGATTTCGTCTGACCGGTTCATGGGGTTTGCGCCTGCGGAGTAGCGTGGGTGCGAGCCGCTAGAATCGGATGATCATAGCCTTTGCGCCTCGGCCGAGACGTGCCATGTCATTGAATTCCCGTATCACCCGCATTGCACGTCCGAACGCCTCCGGTGTCGCCGTGGCAGGTCTGGTTGTTGGTCTCCTGGCGCTGGGCGGTTGCTCGCAGATGCCCAAGTTCGACGCCCTCTCCGTCAGCGGCGACAAGGTGCTGGGCCTGGTCACGCCGTATCGCGTCGAGATCGTGCAGGGCAACGTCGTCACCAAGGAGCAGGTCGCCGCGGTCAAGCCCGGCATGACGCGCGCCCAGGTGCGCGACGTCCTCGGCTCGCCGCTGCTGACCGACGTCTTCCATGGAGCCCGCTGGGACTACGTCTTCACGATCCGTCGCCAGGGCGCCGCGCCGCAGAACCGCCACATCCTGCTGACCTTCGACGGCGACCAGCTGTCCAAGATCGACGCCCCGGACGACCTGCCGACCGAGAAGGAATTCATCGCGTCGATCAACACGCTGAAGGTGTCCGGCAAGGAACCCAAGCTCGAGTTGACGGAAGAGGAGCGCAAGGCGCTGCCGCCGCCGGTGCGCACGGCGGCGACCGCGACGCCGGAGCCGATCGGCCCGACGCGCGACTACCCGCCGCTGGAGCCCCGCCGATGAGCCGGCTGCGGATCGCGATCACCGGCGCGTCCGGCCGCATGGGCCGCATGCTGGTCGAGGCGGTGCTGGCAGCGGACGATCTTGAACTGGCCGCCGCGCTGGATCGCGTCGGCAGCCCCGCGCTCGGCCAGGACGCCGGCGCGTTCCTCGGTCAGACGACCGGCGTCGCCATCACCGACGACCTTCACGCCGGACTGTCCAAGGCCGACGTCCTGATCGATTTCACCCGCCCCGAAGGCACGATGGCGCACCTCGCGCTGTGCGCCGAGCTGGGCGTGCGGACCGTCGTCGGCACCACCGGCTTCAGCCCCGACGAGAAGGCGAAGATCGGCGAATTCGCGCAACGCGCCGCCGTGATGATGGCGCCCAACATGAGCGTGGGCGTGAACGTCGTGCTCAAGCTGCTGCAGCAGGCGTCGAAGGCGCTCGCGCAAGGCTATGACATCGAGATCGTCGAGGCCCACCACCGCCACAAGGTCGATGCGCCCAGCGGCACCGCGCTGAAGATGGGCGAAGTCGTGGCCGAGGCGCTCGGCCGCGACCTGAAGACCTGCGCGGTCTACGGCCGCGAAGGCGTCACCGGCGAGCGCGATCCGTCGACGATCGGCTTCGCGACCGTGCGCGGCGGCGACGTGATCGGCGATCACACCGTGATGTACCTGGGCATCGGCGAGCGCATCGAGATCAGCCACAAGGCCTCCAGCCGCGCCACCTTCGCGCAGGGCAGCCTGCGCGCCGCGCGCTTCCTGGGCGAGCGCAGGACCGGGCTGTTCGACATGAACGACGTGCTCGGCATCGCCTGAGCCCGCGACGTCCCCTGATCGGCGCCCGACTCACGACGCGATGACCGAACTGATCCACCTCTGGCAAGCGGGCGACGGTGTCGCCCGTTTCGTTTCCCTGCTGCTGCTGGCGATGTCGGTGTGCAGCTGGGTGCTGATCTTCTGGCGCAGCTGGACGCTGGCGCGGGCGCGCACCGACCTCGGCCGCGGACTGCCAGTGTTCTGGGCGGCGCCCGATGTCGGACAGGGCCGCGACCAGTTGCGGACGCTCGACCGCGGCGCACTGATGCTCCCGCTGATCGAGGCCGCCATGCAGGACAGCGCGCCCGGCACGCTGGCGGCGTCCGCGCAGAAGACCTCGCAGCTCACGCGCCGCCTGCGCGACGCGCTGCACGCCGTGCTGAACGGCCTGAGCCGGGGACAGGTCGTGCTGGCGACGATCGGTGCCACCGCCCCCTTCGTCGGCCTGTTCGGCACGGTCTGGGGCATCTACCACGCGCTGCTGAGCATCTCGTCGACGGGCAACTTCAGCCTGGACAAGGTCGCCGGTCCGGTCGGCGAGGCGCTGATCATGACCGCCGCCGGCCTGGCCGTGGCGATCCCGGCGGTGCTGGCCTACAACCTGTTCGGCAAATGGGTCGCCGCCTGCGAGGCCGAACTCGAAGGCTTCGCGCACGACCTGCGCGAACTGGTCGGCGGCGCCTGAGCGTCCTGCCCGACCCCCTCCTCCACCGGACCTGCACGCGATGAAGTTCGGCCGCCTCGAACGCCGCGAAGCCCCCAAACCGATGGGCGAGATCAACATGACGCCGTTGATCGACGTCATGCTGGTGCTGCTGGTGATCTTCATCATCGCGGCGCCCCTGATGGGCAGCGCGCTCAAGCTGGATCTGCCCAAGAGCGATGCCGCGTCGCCCGCGCCAGGCGCGAGCTTCATCGCGCTGGCAGTCACCCCCGAGGGCGAGTACCTGCTGGGCGAAGACAAGCTCGACGCCCAGGCCTTGCGCGAGCGGCTCACGCAGCTGGCGCAGCGCCAGCCCGATGCCGAACTGCGCTTGAGCGCCGACCAGTCCGTGCCCTATGGCAAGGTGGCGCAGCTGATCGGCTGGGCGCAGAAGGCGGGACTGAACCGGATCGCCTTCGTCGCGGAGCACGGCGAAGCACCCGACAGCGCCGACCCCGGCGCGCCTCCCCCGAAGCGCTGATCGTTTCCCCCGCAAGGTGGCCCTCCCACAGAGGATGGGGCGGTCGCGCGCGGCCTCCTACAATCGACGGCTACGTTGCCCGAGCCACCATGAACGAGAAATACGCCCCCTCCGAGGTCGAACAGGCCGCCCGCGATCACTGGAACGCCCGCGACGCCTACCGCGTCGTCGAGGACGCGTCCAAGCCGAAGTTCTACGCCTGCTCCATGCTGCCGTACCCGAGCGGCAAGCTGCACATGGGCCACGTCCGCAACTACACGATCAACGACATGTTGACGCGTCAGCTGCGCATGAAGGGCTACAACGTGCTGATGCCGATGGGCTGGGACGCCTTCGGCCTGCCCGCGGAGAACGCGGCGATGAAGAACAAGGTGCCGCCGGCCGCGTGGACCTACGACAACATCGCCTACATGAAGTCGCAGATGCAGGCCATGGGCTTGGCGATCGACTGGTCGCGCGAGATCGCCACCTGCAAGCCCGACTACTACCGCTGGAACCAGTGGCTGTTCCTGAAGATGCTGGAAGCCGGCATCGCCGAGCGCCGCACACAGGTCGTGAACTGGGACCCGATCGACCAGACCGTGCTGGCCAACGAGCAGGTCATCGACGGCAAGGGCTGGCGCTCGGGCGCGACGATCGAGAAGCGCGAGATCCCCGGCTACTACCTGAAGATCACCGACTACGCCGAGGAACTGCTGGCCGCGGTGGCCGATCCTTCGGACCCGAACTACCTGTCGGGCTGGCCCGAGCGCGTGCGCCTGATGCAGGAGAACTGGATCGGCAAGAGCGAGGGCCTGCGCTTCGCCTTCCCGCACGCGATCGCCGGCGAGGACGGCCAGCCCATCCAGGGCGGCCTGCTCTACGTCTTCACGACGCGCGCCGACACGATCATGGGCGTGACCTTCTGCGCCGTCGCGCCGGAGCATCCGCTGGCCGCGCACGCCGCGAAGACCAACCCGGCGCTGGCCGCGTTCATCGAGGAATGCCAGCAGGGTGGCACCACCGAGGCCGAACTGGCCACGCAGGACAAGAAGGGCCTGGCGACCGGCCTCTTCGTGACGCATCCGCTGACCGGCGAGCAGGTCGAGGTCTGGGTCGGCAACTACGTCCTGATGAGCTACGGCGACGGCGCCGTGATGGGCGTGCCGGCGCATGACGAGCGCGACTTCGCCTTCGCGAAGAAGTACGGCATCGCGATCAAGCAGGTCGTGGCAGTGGGCGACGAGGCCTACTCGACCGACGCCTGGGCCGAGTGGTACGGCGACAAGCAGCGCGGCCTGTGCATCAACTCCGGCGCGCTGGACGGCCTGACACACAAGCAGGCGGTGGACAAGGTGGCCGAGCTGCTCGGCACCAAGGGCCTGGGCGAGAAGAAGACGACCTGGCGCCTGCGCGACTGGGGCGTCAGCCGCCAGCGCTACTGGGGCACGCCGATCCCGATCATCCATTGCGACAGCTGCGGCGCGGTGCCGGTCCCGGAGAAGGACCTGCCCGTGGTGCTGCCCGAGGACTGCATCCCCGACGGCAGCGGCAATCCGCTGAACAAGCGCGCGGACTTCCTGGACTGCAGCTGCCCGAAGTGCGGCGCCGCGGCCAAGCGCGAGACGGACACGATGGACACCTTCGTGGACAGCTCGTGGTACTTCATGCGCTATTGCGACGCGACCAATCCGGAGCAGATGGTCGCCGCCGGCACCGACTACTGGATGCCGATGGACCAGTACATCGGCGGCATCGAACACGCCATCCTGCACCTGCTGTACGCGCGCTTCTGGACCAAGGTCATGCGTGACCTGAAGCTGATCAAGTTCAGCGAGCCGTTCACCAACCTGCTGACGCAGGGCATGGTGCTGAAGGGCGCCTTCTTCCGCAAGCCGGAAGACGCCGGCAAGCACTACTACTGGGAACACGAGGTCGACGTCATCCGCAACGAGCACGGCGTGCCGACCGGCGGCACGCTGAAGGCCGACGGCCTGTCGCTCGAGTACGAGATGACGACGATGTCGAAGTCGAAGAACAACGGCGTCGACCCGCAGGCGCTGATCGACGAGTACGGCGCCGACACGGCCCGGCTGTTCGTGATGTTCGCGTCGCCGCCGGAGCAGACGCTCGAGTGGAACGACGCCGGCGTCGAAGGCGCGCACCGCTTCCTGAAGCGCGTCTGGGGCTTCGGCACCAAACACGTGGACGCGATCAAGACCGGCGGCATCGATTTCGCCGCGCTGAGCGACGACGGCAAGGCGCTGCGCCGCGAAGTCCACCTCGTGCTGAAGCAGGTCTCGTACGACTACGAGCGCATGCAGTACAACACCGTGGTCTCGGGCGCGATGAAGCTGCTGAACGCGCTGGAAGGCTTCAAGGCCGAGGGCCAGGCGGCCGCGGTCCGCGAAGGCTTCTCGGTGCTGCTGCGCGTGATCTACCCGGCCTGCCCGCACATCGCGCACGCGCTGTGGACCGAACTCGGCTTCGCCGCCGAGCTGGGCGAGCTGCTGGACGCGGCCTGGCCCCAGGTCGACGAGTCGGCGCTGGTGCAGGACCAGATCGAGCTGATGCTGCAGGTCAACGGCAAGCTGCGTGGCGCGATCAAGGTGGCCGCCTCGGCCGACAAGGCCGCGATCGAGGCGATCGCGCTGGCCAGCCCGGACTTCGAGAAGTTCGCCGAGGGCAAGCCACCGAAGAAGGTCGTCATCGTGCCGGGTCGTCTCGTCAACGTGGTGGTATGACATGAAGCGCCGTGATCTGCTGTCGTTCGCTTCCCTGGGCGCACTGGGTGCCGTTGGCGCCGCCGGCCTGCTGTCGGCCTGCGGCTTCGAGCTGCGCAAGGAACCGGTCTATCACTTCAAGACGCTGGCGCTGACCGGGTTCATCCCGCACTCGCCGCTGGCGCAGGAACTGCGCCGCCAGGTGCAGCGCAGCACCGTGCGTCTGGTCGAGGACCCGAACCGCGCGGACGTCATCATCGACGCCGAGCGCGAGATCCGCGACAAGACCTCGGTGGCGACGACCGCGGCCGGGCAGATCACGGAATGGCAACTGCGCTTGTCGCTGGACTACTCGCTGCGCACGGCGGGCGGGGACATCCTGCTGCCGCGCACCGAGTTGCGGCTCACCCGCGACATGAACTACAGCGAAAGCGCCGCGCTGGCCAAGGAGCAGGAAGAAGCCTCGCTGCAGAAGGCCATGCAGGTGGAGGCCGTCGGCCTGCTGCTGCGCCGCCTGGCGGCGGTTCACCTGCCCACCTGACCCGGACGGACCGCGCGCATGCAGATCAAGGGCGAGGCGCTCGCCGGCCACCTGGCGAAGGGGCTCAAGCCGGTGTACGTGGTGCACGGCGACGAGCCCCTGCTCGCCCAGGAGGCCGCCGACACCTTGCGTGCCGAGGCGCGCAAGCAGGGCTACACCGAGCGCCAGGTCTTCATCGTCAGCGGTGCGCACTTCGACTGGGCGTCGGTGATCGCCGCGTCGCAGGCGATGAGCCTGTTCGCCGACAAGCAGCTGATCGAGATCCGCATCCCCGGCGGCAAGCCGGGCAAGGAGGGCTCGGACGCGCTGCAGCGCTACGTCGACGGGCTGCCGCCGGACGTGTTGACGCTGGTCACGCTGCCGCGCCTGGACAAGACGCAGATGAGCAGCGCCTGGTTCACCGCGCTGGACAGCGCCGGCGTGTCGGTGAAGGTCGACCCGGTCGAGCGGCGCGAGCTGCCCGCCTGGATCGCCCGGCGGTTGCAGCAGCAGGGGCAGCCGGTCGCGGCGGGCCCCGAGGGCCAGCGGGCACTGGAGTTCTTCGCCGACCGCGTCGAGGGCAACCTGCTCGCCGCGCACCAGGAGCTGCAGAAGCTCGCGCTGCTGCACCCGGCGGGCGAGCTCAGCCTGCAGCAGATCGAGGCGGCCGTGCTCGACGTGGCGCGTTTCGACGTCTTCAAGCTCAGCGAAGCGCTGCTGAGCGGCAAGGTGGGCCGGGTGCTGCGCATGCTCGACGGCCTCAAGGCCGAGGGCGAAGCCGCCGTGCTGGTGCACTGGACGATGGCCGAGGACATCCGCGGCCTGAAGCGCGTCCACGATGCGGTGGCTGCGGGCAAGCCGCTGCCGATGGCCTTGCGGGAGTCCCGCATCTGGGGGCCGAAGGAGCGCCTCTTCGAGCGCATCGTGCCGCAGCTGCACGGCGCCGCGTTGACACGGCTGGTCGTGGCGGCGCAGATCTGCGACGGCATCGTCAAGGGTCTGCGCCACCCGGAATGGCCCACCGACCCCTGGGAAGCGCTGGGGCGATTGGCCCTCCTGTTGGAGCAAGCCCTGCGCCCGCCAGGCCAGAAAACCCGCTATGGTTGACGCCTGTCGTCCCTCTGGCGTCGCTGATGAGCTCCTCCCGTTCCGCTCCTTTCCTGATTGCCGCCGTGACCTGGGCGGGGGCGCTGATGAGCGCCTCGACCGCCCACGCGGCGGACTGGACGATCCAGGTCCGTGACGCCGGCGGCGCGCCGGTGCCGAACGCGGCCGTGGCCGTCGAACTGAAGGGGCAGCCAGCCAAACCGGCCGCGGGTGCCACCGCCGAGATGTCGCAGCGCGACCGCCAGTTCCAGCCTCAGCTGCTGGTGGTGCAGACCGGGACCGCAGTGAACTTTCCCAATTTCGACACCGTCCGGCACCACGTCTATTCGTTCTCGGCGACCAAGAAGTTCGAGCTCAAGCTGTACTCCGGCACGCCGTCGGAACCGGTGGTCTTCGACAAGCCCGGCGTGGCGCAGCTCGGTTGCAACATCCACGACCGGATGAGCGCACACATCGTGGTCGTCGACACCCCGGTGTTCGGCATCACGGATGCCAAGGGCGAGGTCAAGCTGAACCTGCCGCCCGGGGATCACCGCCTGCGGCTGTGGGCCTCGCGCCTGGGCAATGCCGCCCCGACCGCGCAGCCCTTGACGGTCGGCTCGGCAGCGGCGGGTGTGCTGAAAGTCGAACTGAAGGACTGACGCCGCGATGCGCTGGCCGGACTTCCTCAACCTGCGGCGGCTGGAAGGGCGCATCGTCGCGTTGTTCCTGGCGCTGCTGCTGGTCGTCCAGCTGCTCAACCTCGCGCTGATCGACCAGGGCATCGGGCGCAACGCCCGGGCCCAGGTGACCGAGGAACTCAAGGCCGGTGAGCGCATCCTGGTCCAGCTCATCGACGAGGACAACCAGCAGCGTGGCCTGGTGGCCGACCTGCTGCAATCGGACTACGGCCTGCGCCAGCTGGTTTCGGCCGGCATCCAGGGCGAAGAACTGCGCGCCATGCTGCAGGACGTCTTCACCAACCTCAGCGAACGGGGCGATGCCGCGTTCATCGGGTACGCGGACGACGCCTTCAAACTGGTCACGGCGACCGACCCCATCGCGGCGAAGGTGACGCCGCTGCTGCGCGGCGTGACCCGCGAGCAGCAGGGCCGCACACAGAGCCAGCTGCTCCTGCTGGACGGCAAGGCCTACCAGGTCGTGGTCGCGCGCATGCGGGCCGCCGGGCTGGGCGGCTGGATCTTCACCGGCTTCGAGATGAAGAGCGACCAGTTGCAGGAGCTCAAGCGCATCGTGCGCATCCAGGGCGTGCTGCTGGCGCAATCGGCGACGGGGCAGTGGCAGGTCCTCGCGTCGGTGCTCGACCCCGCCGCGACGGCGCGCGCGGTGCAGTCGCTGCCGACGGTGGACGCCTCGGACCGCGAGGTGCGGACCTTCCACATCCCGCTGGACGACGAGCTCTTCCAGGCCCGCCTGCAACCGCTGGCGCACGGCGGCGATACCGACAAGTCCGTGGCCGTGCTGCTGCTGCGCTCGGTGGACGAGGCGCTGGCCCCCTACCGCCGGCTGCAATGGATGCTGCTGGGCTTGAGCGGCGTCGGCGTGCTGCTGTTCGCAATCGGCGCGGTGCTGACGGCACGTCGCATCAGCGGACCGGTCAAGGCCTTGGCAAGTGCGGCGCACCGGCTCGGCCAGGGCGACTATGCGCAGCCCGTCGAGCGGCCCTCGCGCGACGAGATCGGCGATCTGGCCGAAGCCTTCGAGGCGATGCGCCAGGGCATCCGGGCGCGCGAGGCGGAGGTGAACCGCCTCGCGTTCTGGGATCCGCTGACGGACCTGCCGAACCGGGAGCAGTTCCACCAGGCGCTCGCCAGACGGATGGCGGAGAGCGAGGTGCGCTTCTCGCTGCTGATGCTGAACCTGGACCGCTTCAAGCATGTCAACGACGTGCTCGGGCGCCCGTTCGGCGACCGGCTGCTGCGCGCGGTGGCGGACCGGCTGCAGCACCTGCTGAAGGACGAGGTCAGCCTGATCGCGCGCGTGGGCGGCGACGAGTTCCTGCTGATGATCGACAGCGCCGGCGCGACCCGGGCCGAGGCCATCTGCAAGCGCATCCAGCGCGACTTCGAGCGGGCGCTGAGCATCGACGACCAGACCGTGGACCTGTCGGCGGGCATGGGCGTGGCCCTGTATCCCCAGCATGGGCGCGACCCCCTGCTGCTGCTGGCTCGCGCGGAGCTGGCGATGCACGCGGCCAAGCGCGGCCAGAGCGGCTGCGAGGTCTATGCGCCGAGCATGGACGCGGCGAGCCAGGAATCGCTGTCGCTGCTGAGCGAGTTGCGGCATGCGATCGACGCCGGCGAACTGCGGCTTTTCCTGCAGCCGAAGGTCGACCTGCACGGCCAGAAGATCGCGGGCGCGGAAGCGCTGGTGCGCTGGCAGCATCCGACGCGCGGCCTGGTGCCGCCGATGGAGTTCATCCCTTTCGCGGAGCAGACGGGCTTCATCCGCCAGATCACCGCGTGGGTGCTGCATGCGTCGGCGCAGGCATGGATGGGCTTGCAGCGGGACGGGCTGGCGCTGCCGATCAGCGTCAACCTGTCGACGCGGGACCTGATGGACCAGGACCTGCCGATCAAGGTGGCGGACCTGGTGGCGGGCGTGCCGCCGCCGGCGCTGTGCCTGGAGATCACCGAGTCCGCGATCATGGACGACCCGCAGCGGGCACTGCAGACCTTGGAGCAGTTGCACGCGCTCGGGTTCAAGCTGTCGATCGACGATTTCGGCACCGGTTATTCATCGCTGGCCTACCTGAAGCAGCTGTCGGTGGACGAGCTGAAGATCGATCGCAGCTTCGTGATGAACATGGAACGCGACATCGACGACGCGAAGATCGTGCGCTCGACCATCGAGCTCGCGCACAACCTGGGGCTGACAGTGGTCGCCGAAGGTTTGGAAACCGCCAAGCAATGGACGCTGCTGCAGACGCTGGGCTGCGACCAGGGCCAGGGCTACTTCCTGTCGCGGCCGATGCCGGCGGAGAAATTCACCGACTGGCTCCGCGGCTGGGAGCCGCCGGACCTCGACGACGCCCAAGCGAACACGATCCTGGCCGGACTGTGAGGGACAGGTCTCGCCTGGCTTGAACGACGGTCGAGGTTGACCCACTCACTCGTGCGAGTAAGCCGCCCCACTTTGCTCCCGCTGATTGGGGATGCGATCTCCCCCTCTGAAGCGATGTCTTTTCGCAGGACCTACCGAGATGATTCACGCAGATCTGGGACCCGAACTGGAGGCCATCGTGCTGAATTTGATCGAGAGCGGAAAGTATTCGTCGCGCACGCAGGTGCTGCGACAGAGCGTGGAGCTGCAGGCTTGGCGCGAGGCTAGGCTGAAGGCGTTCGAGGACTCCTTCGCCGAAGGGGTTGCCGAGGCGGCCACCAGTGAGGGCGAAAGCGTCGAAGACGTTTTCCTGCCGTTGATCGCCAAGTACCAGGCACTGGCGGACGCGAAGAAGTGATCGTCCGCCTTCTTCGGAAGGCACGGGCAGATCTGGACGCCATTGGCGAATACATCGCACGGGACAACCCTTCGCGGGCCCCGTCGTTCCTGGCCGAACTGATGGCCAAGGTCAACGGGCTGTCGACCATGGCTGAGTCATTTCCGTCCGCCCGCCTTCGCCCCTACCCTCACATCCGGCGCCGCAGTCATGGGCGATACGGCATTTTCTACTCCGTGAACGTCATGGCGCAGCGTGTCATGGTTCATCGCATTCTTCATTCATCTCAAGACCTCGCGAGGGCCTTCAATGCTTGAAAACAATCCAGACTCAGCACATCGCATGACCGGGATCGGAACAACCGAGGGTCGACAGTCCAGCCGCATTGCTTGGATGTAGGCGTTTGAAGAATCCATCTCGCGGCAAGGCTGCGGCCGCAGCAGGGAAAGGCAAACCCGCGGACGAAGTCTTCGATCGGCTGATCGCCAAATACCAAGCGATGGCGGACGCAAAAGACCGATCGCGTTCCTAATCCTGACGACTCAAGAGTCTCGGTCTTCAAGCGCATCACACAAGGCTTCAAGCCCGGCGCGCACGGTCTGCGCACGCACGGCATGCCGGTCGCCGGTGAAGTGTTCCTTCCAGACCCGCACGCGCTGCCGGCCGTGCATCAGCGCGAGCCACACCGTCCCGACCGGCTTGTTCTCGGTGCCGCCGCCGGGACCGGCCACGCCGGTCACCGCGATCGCCCAGTCGATCGGCGCGTGCGCCACCAGGCCGCGTGCCATCTGCTCCGCGACCTCGCCGCTCACCGCGCCGTGCAGGGTGATCAAGGCCGCCGGCACGCCGAGCAGCTCCGTCTTCGCCTGGTTGGTGTAGCTCACCACGCCGCGCTCGAACCACTGGCTCGACCCCGCCAGGCTCGTGCACGCCGCCGCGATCAGGCCGCCGGTGCACGACTCTGCGGTGCCCATGCGCTCCTTGCGCTGGATCAGCGCCAGGGCGATGCGTTCGATCAGTTCGGATTCGTCGGGAAACAGCATGGGGATCTCCTCAATGCAGCAAGGCCTTCGCGCCGGCCAACACCACGAGCGTACATGCAGCCGCCACCAGATCGTCGAACAGGATGCCGAAGCCTTGCCACACCGTCACCGGCTGACCAGGCTCGATCTTGAACAGCGCGTCGGCCCAGCGCACCGGACCCGGCTTGGCCGCGTCGAAGAAGCGGAACACGCCGAACGCCGCGAGCTGCCACCAGAACCCCGCCGGCATGAGCAGCCACAGCACGAGCCAGATCGCGACGATCTCGTCCCAGACGACCGACCCCGGGTCGCAGGTCCGCAGGTGCCGCGCCGTGACCGTCGAGGCCCACCAACCGATCGGGATGCTGGCCGCGATCACCACGCCCCACAGCACCGGCGTCAGCCACAGGTTCAGGATCGCGAACGCGGCCCAGCCCCACAGCGTGCCCACCGTCCCCGGCGCCTTCGGCGCCAGCCCGCTGCCGAAGCCCATCGCGATCCAGTGGGCGGGGTGCCGGGCCATGAAACCGAAAGTCGGACGCACCGCGCTCATGATTTGAAGTGATCGAAGCTCTGCAGGCGATGCTGCAGCGGACGCCCCGCGCCGTCGACGACGCGCAGGCCGGGTGCTTCATCGATGCGTCCGATTCGGTACACCGGCGTGCCCGCCGCGCGTCCGGCCTCGAGCACCCGCTCACGGGCATCGGCAGGCGCCGTGAAAACGAGTTCGTAGTCGTCGCCGCCGGTCAGCAGGCACAGCTGCTGGAGGTCTTCCGGCATTGCGCCGAGTACGCCCGAGCGTGGCAGATCCGCGAGCCGCAAGGTCGCGCCGACCTGGGACCGCTTCAGCACATGGCCGATGTCGCCGGCCAGGCCGTCCGACACGTCCACGGCGCTCGTCGCGATGCCGCGCAGCGCGCGTCCGAGCGCGACGCGCGGCTCCGGCATTTCCATCCGCAGGCGGACTTCGTCGAACTGCGACGCGCTCAGCGACAGCGTGCCGCGGAACACCTCCAGCGCCAGCCGCGCATCGCCGAGCGTGCCGCTGACCCAGACCTCGTCGCCCGGCTTCGCGCCCGAGCGCAGCAGCGCCTGGCCCGCTGGCACTTCGCCCATCGCCGTGATGTTGATGTTGAGCGGCCCCGCCGTCGTGTCGCCGCCGGCGAGCACGATGTGATGCGCGTCCGCGAGCTCGAACAGCCCTTGCGCGAACCCCGCCAGGAAGGCTTCGTCGACGCGCGGCAGCGCCAGCGACAGGAAGAAGGCCTTGGGCGTCGCGCCGCAGGCGGCGAGGTCGCTGAGGTTCACCGCCAGCGCCTTGTGACCGAGCCGTCGCGGCGACACCGTCGACAGGAAGTGCCGACCTTCGACCAGCATGTCCGCCGTCACCAGCCACTGATGGCCCGCCGACGGCGTCAGTACCGCGCAGTCGTCGCCGATGCCCAGCGTCACGGCCCCGCCCTCGGTCCGGCCGGCGCGCCCCGCGCGGCCGAAGAATCGGTCGATCAGGTCGAACTCGCCCAGCGGACGTGCGTCGCGGCGCTCGCCCGTGCCGGAGGGACCGGCACCGGAACCGGCAACGGCGGATGCACCGGCAGCTGCGCCGGACGCGTCAGAAGAATCACCCATGGGCGGCATTGTCGCCGCGCAGGAGGTTGGACAGCTCGACCGCGGACTTCACGTCCATCTTCTCGAAGACCCTCGCCCGGTGGACTTCCACCGTGCGCACGCTGATGTTGAGCTGGTCGGCGATCAGCTTGTTGGGCAGGCCCTGAACGACGAGCTGCATCACCTCGCGCTCGCGCTCGGTGAGATCGCCGACGCGGTGTCCCAGCGCCGACTTCGCGTCGCGCGCGGCGATCGCCTCGGCGCTCTGCGCCAGCGCATGCTCGACGCGGTCCACCAGCGCGTTGTCCGAGAACGGCTTCTCGACGAAGTCGTAGGCGCCCTGCTTCACCGCCGCCACCGCCGTCGGCACGTCGCCGTGACCGGTCAGGAAGATCACCGGCAAGGTCGCCAGCAGGCCGCGCTCGATGAGCCGCTCGAACAGCGCCAGGCCGCTCATCCCCGGCATGCGCACGTCCAGCAGCAGGCAGCTCGGCGCCGACGGCCAGTCGCGCCCGCTGCGCGGCAGACCGTCCAGCATCGACTCGAACGCCTCGGCGCTGCCGAAACCCTCGGACAGCAGCCGCCGCGAGCGCAGCAGCCAGGCCAGCGCATCGCGCACCACTTCCTCGTCGTCGACGAGGTAGACCATCGGCAGGGACTGCGGCTTCATGCGGACGACTCTCCAGATCCAATGACGGGGAAGCGGTCGGTCCCGGGTTTCGAGGCCGACCCAGGCGCATCCTCGCACGGCAGGCTGAACCGGAACTCGGTCCCGGTCGGCGACGCGGGCGCCACGCGACTTTCGAAATCCATCGCGCCGCCGTGCTGCTCCACGACCGTGCGGCACAGGCTCAGGCCCAGGCCCATGCCCTCGGTGCGGGTCGTGAAGAAGGGCGTGAACAGCTGGCGCGCGACTTCCTGCGGAATGCCCGGTCCGCGGTCGATCACCGCAAAGCTGAGCCAGCGCGGCTGCAGGCGCTTCACCTGGATGATCAAGGCCCGGTCGGCCAGCGGCGTCGGGCCGTCCATCGCCTGGATGGCATTGCGGGTCAGGTTCAGCAGCACCTGCTCGACCATGGTCCGGTCGCAGCGCACGCGCGGAAGACC
Source organism: uncultured Roseateles sp. (assembly GCA_946886855.1). The sequence continues at coordinate 159,898 of CAMPJJ010000001.1, forward strand.
TTTCGCCAGGTCCATCTCGATGCGCGCGCCGCTCTTGCGCGCCTGCAAGCGGATCAGCGGGAGCACCGCCTCCAGCAGCTGCTCGACGTTCACCCATTCCCGCGCCGCCTCGCGGCGCCGGACGAAGTCGTGCACGCTCTTGATCACGCGACCGGCGCGCTCCGCCTGTTCGGCGATGCGCGTCACGGCCTGGCGCACCATGGCCGGCGTCTGCGGATCGTCGGCCTCGCGCACCATCAGGTTGATCGACGCCGTCGCGTAGCTCGCGATCGCCGCCAGCGGCTGGTTGAGTTCATGGCTCAGCAGCGAGGCCATCTCGCCCACCGTCGCCAGCCGCGCCGTCGCCTGCAGGCGGTCCGACTGCTGGCGCGACAGCTCCTCGACCTTGCGCTGCGCGCTCAGGTCCAGCACGGCGCTCATCCAGCCGGTCTGCTGGCCCTCGGCGTTGAGCAGCGGCGCCTCGTAGATCATCACCGGGAAGCGCTCGCCGGTGCTTCGCGCGAAGACGGTCTCGAAGCCCTCGCGCGGCGGCAGGCCGGCCTCCCAGCGCGCCTCGCGGTCGTGGTGGCGGCGCCAGTATTCGTCGGTGAATTCGGGCGGCCAGTACGGCGGCGCATGCGGCGGACGGCCGGTGCCGACCACCTCCTCCGCCGGGTAGCCGACCATCGCGCAGAACGCCGGATTCACATAGCTGATGTTGCCGTCCAGGTCGCGCGCGCGCAGCCCCGTGATCAGCGAGTTCTCCATCGCCTGGCGGAACGCCAGCGACTCCGCCAGCGCGTGCTCCGCCTGCGCGCGCTTGCGGGTGTCGCGCGCCAGGATGATGACCAGCGCGAACAGCGCCATCGAGAGGCCGAGCACCAGCGCCGTCGCCAGGTTGGGGATCAGCTGCGGCCGTCCGGTGGCGTTGTCCACCCGCAGTTGCAGGCTCAGGCCCGGCAGGTCGAGCAGGCGCTCCGACAGGTAGAAGCCGGTGCCGCGCGTCAGGCCCGTGCGCGCCAGGCGCGTGCCGTCCCCCTCGACGAAGGACATCTCGAAGCGACGCGCCTGGTCCTGCGAGACCGACTCCTCCAGCAGCGGCCGCAGACCCATGGTCGCGACGACGTACGAGCGCGGCTCGCCCGCACGCACGCGCGGCAGGCAGAGATCGGCGACTTCCATGCCGTCACCGCCCGGACCGGGCACGAAGTACGAGCGTGAGAACAGCGGCGTGCCTTGCCGCAGCGCGGCGATGCAGGCGAGTTCCGTCTCGATCTGGAGCTGCTCGCGCGACAGGATCGAGAACAGCGGCGGCGCGTACGGCGTGTCGACGGCGCGGCGCACCTGGCGTTCCGAATCGCGCAGCTCGATGCGCAGCAGCACGCGCGTCTGGCGCAGCTGCGCCGCGGCGTTGCCGCGCCAGTCGTCGTCCTCCGCCCACATCAGGCCCTGCAGGCCCTGCAGGTCGCGGCCGATCAGCTGCTTGGCGCGCGCCGTCACCTCGGCGGCGGCCAGGTCCGACGCTTCCTGCGCGCGGGCCGCCTCATGGCTCAGGGTCAAGGACAACAGCAGCGACTGCGCGATCAGCAGCAGCGCGACCAGCGTTCCCCACAGCAGCGCACGCCGCCAGCGCCGGGGGCGGGCGCCCGGGGCCTCCGGACCCCCGGGGCGGGCGCCCCCGCG
>CAMPJJ010000002.1 GCA_946886855.1 uncultured Roseateles sp.
ATGGGGCGATGGGGCGATCAGGCGATCAGGCGATCGGGCGACTGGGCAATTGGGCGATGCCGAACCGCGACGCGGTCAGTGCGTCACAGGGAGCGTTGAAACCGACGAGCCCGGATCGATCGACGCCTCGACCGGCGGCTTGAAGGCGGGATGCTGCATCGCGATCTCGGCGGCCTGCAGGCGCGCGGCGGTGGCGAGTTTCGAGACCTCGCGCGGCGCCATCGCCTTGAGCTTGTGGTCCGACCACACCTGGCGCCAGCGGCGCGCGCCGGGCAGGCCGTTCCACAGGCCGAGCGCGTGCCGCATCGCCTGCGACCACGGTCGGCCGAGCGCGACCTGCCGGTCGAGGTAGTCCAGCCATTGCGCCTCGACCGCTTCGCGGCTGGCGACCGGGGCCTGCGCCTCGCCGAAGAAGCGCTGGTCCCACTGCGCCATCTGCCAAGGCTCGTGATAGGCCTGCCGACCGACCATCACGCCGTCGACATGGTCGAGCTGCGCGGCGATCTCGTCGTCCGTCTTGAAACCGCCGTTGATGGCGATGGTCAGATGCGGGAACTCGCGCTTGAGGCGGTGGACGAGTTCGTACCGCAGCGGCGGGATGTCGCGGTTCTCCTTGGGCGACAGGCCTTGCAGCCACGCGTTGCGCGCATGGACGAGGAAGACCTCGCAGCCGGCGTCGGCCACCTGGCCGACGAAGTCGCGCACGAAGTCGTAGCTCTCGATCCGGTCGATGCCGATGCGGTGCTTGACGGTGACCGGGATCGCGACCGCGTCGCGCATCGCCTTGACGCCGTCGGCGACCAGCGCCGGCTCCGCCATCAGGCAGGCGCCGAACGCGCCGCGCTGGACGCGTTCACTGGGGCAGCCGCAGTTCAGGTTGACCTCGTCGTAGCCCCACTGCTCGGCCAGCTTCGCGCAGGCGGCAAGATCGGCCGGCTCCGAGCCGCCGAGCTGCAGCGCGACCGGGTGTTCCTGCGCGTTGAAATCGAGGTGCCGGGGCTTGTCGCCATGCAGGATCGCGCCGGTGGTCACCATCTCGGTATAGAGCAGCGTGTGGCGGGTCAGCAGCCGGTGGAAGTACCGGCAGTCGGCGGTCGTCCAGTCCAGCATCGGTGCAACGGACAGGCGCCAAGGGGAAAACGTCGAGGACATCGGGCGATTATCCCGCGATGCCCGCGAGCGGGCGCCGCACGGGGCTTGTCGGCTGCGCCCCACATCGGCGCCGTCAACGCCTCCTTCGAGGCAGTCGATTGTTTCCAATTGCATCGAAGGCCTCGAATGCGGCGACGCCCCGGCTTGCGTACGTCGTACCATCCGCGCGCCTCCGCGGTCTCCTGCTCCACGTCCCATGTCTCCGTTCCGTCGCCCGCCTGGCTCTGCCGGCGGACTCCTGCGCCTTCGCGGCGCCGTCCCCGCGCTGCTGATCGCCGCCGCGGGCATGGCGCTGCCGTCGGCGCACGCGACGCAGGCACAGACGAAGCCCAGGACGGTGAAGGCGGCGAAGGCCGCGACGGCGTCCTCCTTGGCGTCCTCCTCGGCGTCCTTCTCGTCGTCCTCCTCGGCGTCCTCCTCGGCGAACGAGGCGGCGCCGAACCTGGCGAAATCCGAACTTGCCGACATCGCCGACCTGCGCAAGCGGATGGCGGCCAAGACCGTGGTCGTGACCCGGCATGCCGAGGTCGCCGACATCGCCATCCAGGTCTGGGCGCGGACGACGCTCCCGAGGAAGTACTACGCGGCCGTGACGCAGCAGGGCACGCTGCGGCGCACGCTCAGTTTCAACGACGAGGCCGAGGCCTGGCGCAGCTACGACAGCTTCCGCCGCATGGCCGGCCTCGGCGAGGTGGGACGCCCGGTGCTGCTCGGTCAGCAGATGCCGGTGACGGTCGGCGCCCCTGATCCGGACCTCATCGCCCGCGCGCCCTTGCCGAGGAGCGACACGCCCATGGCGGCGCGCGAGATCTCCGCCACATCGGGCGAATCCGTGGAGCCGCGCGTGGCGGGTTCCGCCGTCGAGACCCTGCGCCGCACCCGCTTCGGCGACGAGGTGGCGCGTCTGGTCTGGAACGCCGAGAGCTCGCAATACCTGGTGTCGCTCACGAGGCAGGGCTCGGTGGTCGCCATGCTGCGCAGCCGCGATGCGGCCGAGGCCACACGCGCGTACGAGGACTATGCGCGCCAGGCTGAGACGCGCGCCTCGCTGCTGCCGGGGCGCTCCGCGGCGCCCGTGTCGGCGGCGGCTCGCTGACGGCGGCCCCTCGTCCTACAGACACCGGCGCGGGAACGGCGAAGACTGCGGGCATCCGGCCCTCGCGGCCGTTCGCGCATCAGGAGCACGCCATGATCCGCAAGCTCGGCAACGGCCAGTACCGCCTCTACTCCCGCAACCCCGATCCGAAAACGGGCAAACGCCGCAACCTCGGCACCTTCGACACCCGCGAGGCTGCCGAGAAGCATGAGCGGGAGGTGCAGTACTTCAAGCGGCATTGAGCGCGCAGGACGGGTGCCACGGTCGGCGGGAACCGTCGCAGCAAGCGAAGAGCTCTAAGGCTTCACTCTGCTGCATGCGCATGTCGTCTTCGGAGATGGCCTGCCTGAGCTTGTGGTCCGCTGCAACGCGTCGCGCCTTCAATGCCGACAGTTGAGCGGCCAATTGACGCGCCATCAGGCGCCGCTCCCGGGGCATCAGTCGTACCCCTCGTGCTCTTCATCGTCTGATTCCGTCGCCGCATCACTGGCGATCTCCTCATCGAAGGGGCCGTTCCAGCGCCCCTTGAACGCGATCCTGACGCCCATCTCGTGCAGATCAAGATCGATGAGGCGCCACGAACAATCGCTGGTGAGCGCAAAGCCCAACTCCCACGGCGCATCAACGCGCAGTTCGTAGCGCACGGCCGCGAACCCGGTTTCTTTCGGCGACACGGTGACTCGAGGCGGGCAGTTGCACAGCCGCAGCGAATGCTCCTTCAACACCTGCGCCGCCACCTGCAACATCTGGATCACCTGAGGCCAGCGCAACCGGTGATGCCGCAAGACCTGATCCATCTCTTCGGCGAGTTGGTACCAGTCGACGACCTCGTTCGCACTCGAACAGCTCCCGTCGCACGCCGCCGACGGCTCGCCGAACAGCGCCGTCGGCTCGGCAAGCAGCGCCACGATTTCATAGAACTCCGCCTGAGGTCGCCCCACGACCGGCGGCAGCCGCTTCACCAGATTCCTCGCGTGCTCCAACTGGACATTCATCGCCATCATCGTCCTCGCTTTCTCCTGCATTCCTGGATGCGTTCAACCCGAATGCCGGCAGTGTCGGACCTGATCAAGCGAAGTCGATTCCCCTCGAAGGGCGATTAAATGGGGGACACACCTTCGTGTGAGTGACTCCCCCTGCACAAACCGATGCAGGTCATTGCCTCCAAGCCTCTATGCTTGAGTTGAACCGGCACGCCCGGGCGTGCCGATCACCAGAGCACAGGGAGACAAGACATGCGACTTTCCGTTCGAGGCGGCAGCGGGCCGCTGTGTGCATTGACCTTGGCGATCACGCTCGGAGCGGCCGGGCTGCTCGCGGGCTGCGGCGGCGATGACGACGGCGATGGCGACGGCACACCCGCCGCCAGGTACAGCGCCGAGATCCGGCGCACCGCGATGGGCGTGCCCCACATCAAGGCCGCCGACTGGGGCGGCGCCGGTTACGGCTACGGCTACGCGCAGGCGCAGGACGACCTGTGCACCATCGCCAACTCGATGCTCACCTTCCGCGGCGAACGCTCGCGCCACTTCGGCGCCGACGCCGTCGTCCCCTTCCAGAGCACCATCGGCCAGCCGAGGAACCTGGACTCGGACTTCTATCACCGCCACGTCCTCAACGACGATGCGATGCAGCGCCTGATCGCCGCGCAGCCCGACAAGCTCAGGCAGCTCGTCGCCGGCTTCGCCGCCGGCTACAACCGCTACGTCCGCGAGATCAAGAGCGGCGCCGAGCCCACCGCCCACGCGGCCTGCCGCAACGAGGCCTGGGTCGTGCCGGTCACGGACACCGACATCTTCCGCCGCATGTACGCCGCCCACTTCGCGGCGGGCTACAGCAACTTCGTCGCGCAGATCGCCAACGCCACACCGCCCGCCGCGGCGACACCGACGATGGCCGCTGCCAAGCCGCGGGCCACGCACCGCGCGCGAACTGCGGCGCCGCCACCGCTCGCCATCGCCAAGGCCCACCTGCCCGACTTCCAGGTCGGCGGCAGCGACGGCGTGGGCAGCAACATGATCGGCTTCGGCACCGCCGCGACCGGCGACGGCAGTCCGCTGCTGTTCGGCAATCCGCACTGGTACTGGCGCGGCCCCGACCGCTTCTACCAGGCGCAGCTCACCATCCCCGGCGAGCTCAACGTCGCCGGCACGTCCTTCCTGGCGGTCCCGGTCATCCAGATCGGCTACACCGACAACGTCGCCTGGAGCCACACCGTCTCCACCGCGCGCCGCTACGGGCTGTTCCAGCTCACGCTCACGCCCGGCGATCCGACCAGCTACCAGCGCGACGGCGCCGCCGTGAAGATGACGGCGCGCGCCCTCACCGTGCAGGTCAAGCAGGCCGACGGCAGCGTGACGCCGGTCTCGCGCACGCTCTACGAATCGCAGTACGGCCCCATCGTCAACCTCGGCCCGCTCAACGCCGCCCTGGGCTGGAACACGAACACCGTGTTCGCGATCCGGGACATCAACGGCGACAACCTCCGCGTGTTCCGCGTCTGGCTGCGCTGGAGCCAGGCCAGGACGCTGGACGAGCTCGCCGCCATCCAGCGCGAGGAGTCCTCCATCCCCTGGGTCAACACCGTCGCCGTCGCGCGCGGCAGCGGCCAGGCCTGGTACGCCGACATCGGCGCGATGCCCAACGTGTCGCCCTCGCAGCTCACGAGCTGCGCGACACCCTTGACCGCCGCGCTCAGCGCCGCGCTGCCGCGCACGCCGGTGCTGGACGGCTCCAAGAGCAGCTGCGACTGGCAGAGCGATCCCGACTCCAAGCAGCCCGGCGCGCTCGGCCCCGCGCGCATGCCCAGCCTGCTGCGCGACGACTACGTCCTCAACAGCAACGACAGCTACTGGCTCGCCAACACGGCCGCACCGCTGACGGGTTATCCGGACGTGCTCGGACCGGCCGGCACGACCTCGGTCAGTTTCCGCACGCGACTGGCCCATCTGCTGGCGCAGGGACGTCTGGCGGGCACCGACGGTTACGCCGGCAACAAGGCCACCAGCGAGACCGTGCGCGCCATGGTGCTCAACAGCCGCACGCTGACCTCGGAGCTCTTCCGCGACCAGGCGGTCGCGATGTTCTGCGCGCCGCCGACGGCGTTCACCGTGAGCGGCGATCCCGCCACGGGCGAGACCTTCAGCCCGGCGCGCAGCGTCGATCCGACCGAGGCCTGCGCGGTGCTGCAGGCGTGGGACGGCAAGGCGCTGCTCGCCTCACGCGGCGCGCATGTGTGGGACGAGTTCTGGACGCGCGCGTCGCGCATTCCCGAGGCCACGCTGTTCGCGGTGCCCTTCAGCAGCGCCGATCCGCTGCACACGCCGCGCGACCTGAACCCCGCCATGAAGACGACGCTGCAGCAGGCCTTCGGCGCGGCGATCCTGCGGGTTCAGGCCAGCGGTTTCGCGATGAACGCGACGCGCGGCGAAACGCTGTTCGCCACGCGCGGCACCGAGAAGATCCCGCTGTTCGGCGGCTGCGGCCAGCCGCAGGGCTACTACACCGTGGCCTGCGCGCTCAGCCGGCTGGACCAGGGCGGCTACGACCTCAACACCGCGACCAGCGCCAACAGCTACATGCAGGTGGTGCGCTTCCCGGGCGAAGGCGTCGAGGCCTACACCTTCCTGACCTTCTCGCAGTCGGACGATCCGGCCTCCGCGCACTCCAGCGACTACACGCGCGCCTACAGCGCGGGGCAGTGGCAGAAGATGCCGTTCTCGGAGGCCGACATCGCGAAGGACACGGCCTTCTCGACCAAGACCATCAGCGAGTGATGGACAGGACCGGCGTCCCGCCGCCCTGGAACGACACGGCCGGCCGACCGCCTCGACATCGAGGCGGTGCGGCCGGCCGTGAGATCCGATCGCCGGGCGCTCGGTGGGATCAGACCTGCAGCGAGCGCTCGATCTCGGTCAGCTTGTAGCGGGCCAGGGCGAGGTTGCCCTTGTTCTTGTCCAGCACCAGGTACAGGAACAGGCCGGCGTTGTTGGGCACCAGGCGGATCAGGTGGTACTGGTCGGTCAGCGTGATCAGGATGTCCTCGATGCCCTTGCGCAGGCCCAGCGACTCCATGGTCTGCAGCTTGGCGCGCACCACCTGCGTGTTGCCGGCGGCGGCCAGGTCCAGGTTCACGGCGGTGCCGGCCTGGGCCAGGCACATGCCGCTGCGGAAATCGACCAGCGCGGCGGCCAGTGCGCCGTCGATGGTCATGGCGGCGTCGATCGACTGCTTCAGATTGCTCATGGGGTCCTTGTGGAGGGAGGGGGTGGGTTGCAGGGAGGAGAGCCCGAAGCGGCTCGTCAGCTTGTTGAATTCCTCGATGAGGACGAACCACAGCGTCTCGGGGCTGCTGTCGGGCAGCCGGTAGAGCAGCGTGGACGGCGTGGCCGCCGTCACCATCGGCGAGAAGGTCATGTCCTCGACGATGGCGCTGGGCATCAGCAGCAGGCGCACGGCGGGCAGGTCGGCGGCCCACGCGCGGCGCAGCAGGTCCAGCGCGCCGTGGACCGAGCCCGGTCCGAGGATCACCAGCAGCGCGGCCGGGCCGTCGGCGGCCTCGAGGTCGGCGTTGGGATACGGCGGACGCACCCAGTCGATGGTGGGCATGCCCGGCGTCGTGCTCAGCGCGATCGCCTGGCGGAATTCCGTGGTGGACAAGGTCGCGCCGGTCTGGCCGATGGCCAGGCCGCCGATGCGCGCCGTCATGTCGACGACACGCACGCCGGTTCTGCTCATGAAGTGGTCCCGAAAGTGGAGGAAACGACGCTTCGGCCGCTCGGCGCGGAGTGTGGAGAAAGCGCTTGCAGAACGCGCCCCCACGCTTGGGGGGTCAGGGCTTGCCGGAGGCGCCGTGCGTGCCGAAGGTCACGACCCGCGTGGCCGGGCGCGGTGCATCCGGGCGCTCAACGCCCGTTTTTCTCGGTGGCAGCGGGGTGTCGGTCCGAATCCAAGCGGCACTGCCTCGCTCACGGCCCCATGGCCTGCAAGCCCTGCGCTGCCTCGATGCGCGCCGGCTGCGCCTCGCGCAACGCGGTCAGCACACGCCGAGCCGTCGCCGGATCGCGCGGTGCCAGCGCGAGCGCCATCTGCAGCAGCGGGTCGTAGGCCGGCCGGAAGTCCGGACTCAGGCGCACGGCCTCGAGCAGCGGCTCCCCCACCTGCGCCAGCATCGCCGCGGGATCGGCGACAGGTCGCGCGGTCCGTCCGGCCTCGAGGAAACGATCGCGCGCATGCCAGTACGCGGTGAGGCGAGTCGCATCGTCCTGCGATTGCAGGCCCAGGTCTTGCGGCGACACCTTGACGCGATGCAGGAACTCGAAGAGTCGCTCCTTCGGGGTCGATGTCGGCGCGTACACCAGGCGCGGTGCGAGGTACGCGACGATCGGACGATCGTCCGTATTCATCGGCACGCCAGCGGCGAACGTCGACAGCGACTTCGGCCCCGCAACGACGCCGCCGAGCAGCGCGAATCCGTCGTCCAGTCCGAAGTCGGCCATCGAACGGCCATCGCGTCGCGCAGGTGCTTCTTCAACGCGCGCGTGCCAGGACGCCAGCGTCGCAGCCGGAGTCGGTGTCGGTGTCGATGGCGCCGTCGGACGCGGTGGGACCGGATCGCGTCGACCCACGAGCCCGATCACCGGCGTCTCGAGGCTGTTGGCCGCCAGCACCGCGATCGCATCGGGGTACACCGACAGGAAAGCGCGCGTCACGCTGCGCAGGCTGTCGAGGTCGAGCTGATGCAGCGGCAGCCATTGGCAGAACAGCCCCTGCGGTGCAAGGCGCTCGCGCACCGCCGCGAAGTGCTCCCGCGTGTAGAGCGCGCCGGAGCCGCTGCGGGCCGGATGGAAGTTGTCCGAGACGATCACGTCGTAGCGCGCCTCGGACGCGCGCACGAACCGCCGCGCGTCCGCCGCGACCAGGCGCGGCATCGCGGTGTCCAGTCCCAGCGCTCGCGTGAAATGCGGTGACGCGGCGATCACCTCCGGCAGCAGTTCGACGGCGTCGACCTGCAAGGACGGATCCTGTGCCGCAACGCCCGAGGTCGCCCCCGTGCCCAATCCCAGGAACAACGCGCGGCGGGGTGCCGGGTGCATCAGCACGGGCAGCAAGGCCTGCCGCCCGTCGACGAACAGGCTCGCGCTGCTGCCCTCCTGCTGGCGGTTGTTGATGCGCAGCCGCGCGACGCCCGCCTCGTCCTCGACGACGCTCACCGCGGCCATGCTGCCCTCGGCGTAGCTGACGAGGCGAGCGCCGGCTGGCACATCGACGAATGCGAGCGGTGGGCCGAAGACAGCCATCACGACGAGGGCGATCGTCGCAATCGCGATCGTCGCAATCGCCGTCGTCGGCGCCGTCATCGGTGTCGTCGCCGGTGTCGTCGCCGGTGTCGTCGTCCAACGCCGCCACGTCTTCGAACCGGCCCCGGCTGCGGCCAGATACCCGCCCGCGATCAGCAGCAAGGCTGCTTTCGGACCGCCCCAGGGCGTGATGGCGACGCCGAACAGCGGCGCGGCCAGGGCTGCGCCTAGCGTGTTCACGGCAAGCGCCCGTCCGAATGCAAGGCCCTGCCCCATCGCCTGCGCGCTCAGATGGCTGAACCAGGCGCCCATGGCGAGCGTTGGCAGTCCGAAGGCGGCGACGGCGAGCAGCGCCTCGGCGCTGAGCGCTGCGGGGAAGCCTGTGCCCAGCGCGTCCATGGCGCCGCGCTTCAGCGCGGGAGCAGCCCACAGCGCGGCGAGGCCGATCAGACAGGTCGCGCCGAGGACACCGGGCAGCAGCGACGAGAGCCGGTCCGCTTCCTGTCGCTGTCCCCCTCGTCGCCACCACCGCTGATAGCCTGCCGCGCCGAGGGATGTGCCGACCAGGTACACCGCCAGGAGCAACGCGAAGGTATAGACGGTGTCCTCGTTGAGTTGGCTGAGCACGCGCACGACGACGACCTCGTAGCCGATGCCCAGCAGGCCGCTGACCGCGAGCAGTGTCAGGGCCCAGGCCCGAGGCCAGCGAGCGCTGGCGGGACCGGAACGGTGCGTGGAGGTCCCGGACGGGAGCCTCCATGCATCGTGCAGGGCCGCGCTCGACCGTCCGGCGTGAAGCCATTTCCACGCGCCGATCACGCACACGGCATTCATCCCCACGCAGACGCCGGCCGTCGCGACGAGTCCGAGGGCCGGCACCAGCCAGAACGTTGCCAGCAGCACGCCGAGCACGGCGCCGAGCGTGTTGGCGGCATAGAGTCCCGCGATGGACCGCTGTGCCTCGCCGCCTTCGCCAGGACCGTCCGGACCGCGCGATCCGCGCGATCCGCGCGATCGGCGACCGAGGATCCGCTCGATCGCCGGCAAGGTCGCGCCCATCGCGGCGGTCGCGGGCAGCAGCAACAGGAAGCTCGCGCCGAAGGTCACGGCCCATTGCCACCACGCTGTCGGTTCCGCGCCGATCCAATGCTCGACGGCATCGCCCACCGGTTGCATCAGCACGATCAGCGCCAGGCCCCACAGGCCGATCACCGCCTCGCTGGCGATGTACCAGCGCACTGGCGACGTCGATCGCTCGATCCGTCCGCCGAAGCCGATCGCGCCCAGCGCCAGGCCGCCGAAGAAGGCCGTGATCACGGCCAGCACGGCCGCCGCCTCGAACCCGAGCCACAACGCGCATTGCTGCGTCCAGACCATCTGGTAGCCGAGCCCCGCGAATCCCGACAGCCCCATCAGCGCCAGCGCGACCCGGCGGGCACGGGCCTGTGACGCCGCCGATCCGGCATCGACAGCCGCGGACCGCCGGGCGGGCGCGCCTGGGGACGTCGACGACACCGTCATCCGCTGAATCCGATCGTGTAGCCCCACGAGTTCAGGCGCGCCGGGATCGCGTTGAACGCGAGGCTGACGCGCGTCCCGCCCTCGTTGGGCGGCACCGCGTGCATCAGGTAGCTCGGGAACAGCACCAGGTCGCCGGGCGATGGCGACGGGCTGATCCACTTCTCCGCGTTGAACGGCCCCGCGACCATGCCGGGATGATCATTCTTGAAACTGAAGTCCGTCCCGCCCGGCGACTTCATGAACACGGTCCGCGCGGAATCGTCCGTCCCCGTCAGGTACACGATGCCGGAGGCGAAACTGTTGGCATGGTTGTGCATCGCCTGATGACCGCCGTGCGCCATCACGTTGACCCAGAGCTCCTTGATGCCCCAGGCCATGCGCTCGCCGAAGAGCAGCGCGCCGAACGCCGACAGCGGCTCCGCCAGCAGCGACGCGACGTCGACCAGCAAGGGGCTGTCGACCGGCTCGAGCATCCGCGTGTGTACCAGCTTCGCCGAGCTGTTGTTGTCCCGCACCGCCTCCGCGCTGAAGTGGGCGACGAGGGCCGCCACCAGCGCCGGCGGCAGGGCCCCCGGCACGCGCATCACGGGCGTGGGGAAGATGCTGAAGGTGTCGGACGTGGTCATGGCCGTCCCTCAGCCGACGATCGCCGCGATGCGCAGCCACGACCAGTAGGCAGCCGCAGAACCGATCAGGTACAGCAGCGCCGTGCGCAGCCGGCCGGTCCATGACCAGCGGCCCGCCACGCGCCACAGCGCCCAGCAGGCGCCGACCGTCATCAACTGCCCGATCTCGACGCCGACGTTGAAGGTCAGCAGCGCGACCAGCAGGTGGTTCTCCGGCAGACCGATCTCGCGCAACGCGCCGGCAAAGCCCAGTCCGTGCACCAGCCCGAACAGGAAAGCCACCAGCGCCGGCCAGCGCCTCGCCAATGTCTCTCCGCCTGTCGATGGCCTCAGCGCCTCGCACGCGACCAGCACGATGGACAGCGCGATCGTGGCCTCCACCGGCGGCGGCCGCAGCTGCAGCCAGCCCAGCGCGCTCATGCCCAGCGTCAGGCTGTGGGCCGCGGTGAATGCGGTGATCGTCCACAGCAGCTGGCGCCGGAAGCCCACCAGGAACAGCAGCCCGATCACGAACATCAGATGGTCGATGCCCGCCAGGATGTGCTCCACGCCGAGCAGCGTGTAGGCGCGGGCGATCTCGCCCATGCCGCGCCTGTCCTGCGCCGAGCCGAACAGCTGCACCGACGGCTGCCCCGCCGTCAGCGTGTAGACGCTGGTCTGGCCGTCGATCCAGAACACCTTCACCAGCGCCGCCGAGTACTGCCGGCCGACGCCGTCCATCGTCAGCGTGCCCGTCAGACCCGCCTGGCCGCAATGGAGGTTCAGCCCCTCCGCCGTGCAGCCCTCGGGCCACGCCGGGGCGAGCACCTCGTCGGCGGCGCGCTTCTCGCTGGCCGTCCATTGCCAGATGAACTCGCCTGGCGCGGTCTCGCGCACCTGCATCTCGGCCATGCTCATCTCGTGCGCCTTCGCCGCGCCGCCCGCGAGCACGACGACCGCCATGAGCAGGCGAAGGAATCCTCGCATCAAGCGGCTCATTTCGCGGCGCCTCCGACGGTCGCAGCGGTCGCAGTCGTCGCAGCGGTCGCAGCGGTCGCAGTCGTCGCGCCGGCTTCCCGGCGGATCGTGTACTTCCTGCTCAACGCGAGCACCGCCGCGCTACGTTGCTCGGACAGCGTCGCATCGGTCCAGTCCTGCAGCACCACGCCGCGCAGCCGGTTGAAGTCGCCGGGCCGGGCCGGCGTCGTCGAGACCAGGCGCATCGCGCGCCATGCCGGATTGCCGCCCTCGACGGTGCGGAACACGCGCCATTCGCCGATCGTCGACGACTCGATCGCCTTCGCGAACTCCGCGCCGTAGCTCTGCACGAGGTTGGCGTGCGGCCGCCCCTTGAAGACGCGCAGACCCGCGCCGGCATCGGAGCCCCCCGGCGTGCCGCCGTTCAGCTTCGCGGCGAAGGCGCGCAGCGCCGCCTCGTCAGCGTCGCCGGGCAGCACCGCTTCCTCGAAGTCGAAACGCGCGGGATCGTCGTACTTCTCGCGGTGCGACTCGAACCAGCGCCGCAACTGCGCATCGTCCGCCGGCGGCAGTTTCACGCCGGCGTCGATCATGCTGAGCGACTTGAAGATCACGCGCTCGCGGATCGCCGTGTCGCCCTTGTCGAGCTGCAGCGCGAGGCCCTCGCGGTACAGCACCTCGTTGTCGAGCCACACCTGGCGCAGCGCGGCGAGCTCCTTCGCATCCGGCGCGCGGCCGCGCGAGGCGGTGAAGACCTGCGTCGCCTCCGCGTCGACCTCGGGGCCCACGACGATGCGCATCGGATCGTCCGCGCGGCTGACCATCAGGTGGTCCACGCCGAACAGCACGCCGCCGAGCAGCAGGAAGTGCAGCAGCGGCTCGCGCATCCACGCGGGCCAGCCGACCTTGGGGGACGAGGGGGACGAGGAGGACGTGGAGGCGGCGCGCGCTTTGCTCGCGGAGGGCATCGTCATCGACATGGCAATCGGATCACTTCAGAAAATGGAAAGGCGCCGCACGACCTTGCGTGCGGCGCGGCGGGTCCAGTGACCGGCGCGGCGACGGTTACTTGACGCCGGCGACCTGCGTCGAACCGCTGACTTCGATGTAGACGGGGTTGCTGTAGAACCAGAGGTCGGACCACGCCGCCACGTCGTAGGCCACGTACTTCACCCCGCCCACGGTCGGCAGGTGGTTCGGGCAGCCGTCGATCGTCGTGCCGGTGTAGGTCGCGCCGTTGGCCGGGACGTTGCTGCCCACCGTCGTGCAGGGGATGCGCAGCTTGGTCGAGTCGTTGGCGTTGGTGTACAGGTCGGCCAGCGGATTGCCGCTGCCGTCGGTCTCGAAGGGCACCGACGCCGGCAGGTTGGTGCCGCGCAGGCGCACGTACTGCGAGGCCGTCACCGCCGGGATGCGATAGCTCATCTTCAGGAACTGCGTGCTGTCCGCGCCCGAGACCACCTTGACCCACGGCGACGAGCCGGCGCCGTTGAAGCTGCGGATGACCGCGGCCGTCGTGTTCTTCGCCGCGGCCGGCACGTTGGCCAGGCCGGTGGTCGTGCCGTCGGTGCGCAGCCAGTTGGTGTTGCGCGGCCATTCGCCGGCGTAGTCGGCCGAGCCCGGCGCGCGGTAGCCGCTGACCAGGCCGCGGATCAGGTCGATGTGGTCCAGCACCGGCTGGTTGATCGGCTGCTCGATGCCGACCTGCTTCAGCGACGGATTCGGGAAGCTGTAGGGCGCGTAGTTCGTGCCCGCCGGATCGCGCACCGCGACGGCGACGACGAGCTCGGCGCCCGGACGCACCACCAGCTTCTCGCCCATCGTGGCGCAGCCGGCCACGTCGGTGTCGGTGTTGCCGGAGGCGGCGTTCAGCGCGAGCTGCTCGACCGACGCGCTGCTGCGCGCGCCCGGACCCGCGTACGACGCGCAGACGACCACGGCCAGGCGGTCGATCAGCTGGCCGGTCGTCGACCAGGCGTTGCCCGACCGCAGGCCGTTCACGATGGTCTGCGGGCGCAGCTTGTCGGTGCCGTTGCGGACCATCGCATAGGTGCGCTGGTATTCGCCGGGGTAGAAGTCCTGCGTCGAGCGGCGGTCGTCCGGAGCGAAGCTGCCGCGGTTGTGCCAGTCGGAGCTGGCGAAGAACCAGAAGTTGCGGCCCTCGCCGAGCAGCGCGTCCCACACGCCGCCGACCACGCCCGCATACACGCCGGTGCCGCCGAAGGTCGTGCCGCCGACGGAGTCGACCCGCTCGCCGCCGAAGTTGTTGCGGTTGACCTGGTACTCGCCGCGGTTGGCCGAGGCGCCGTGGCCCGGCTGCGATTCGAAGCCGAAGGCGATGCCCGGGGCCGCGTTGTTGAAGTTGCGCAGGTGCTCGACGTTGAAGCCCTGGTTGCCGTCGGCGTAGAACGGGCCGGCGCGCTCCAGGTGGGCCGGCACGTAGTAGCTGGCGGTCGCGTGGTTCTGCGCCATCCACTTCAGGGCCTCGACCGTCTTCAGGTGGCCGCGCGTGCCGGTGCCGGCGCCGCCGGCCGGCATCAGCTTCTGGGCCTGGGCGTTCCAGCTCACGTCGGCGGTGCTGTTGCTGCCGGCGACGGCGCAGTTCCAGTTGTTGCCCACGGTCGAGCCGGTGACGTTGCCGCGGCTGCGGTCGGTGTCGCCGCGGTCGAAGCAGTAGGACCACTGGCCCAGCGCGTCGGCGTTGCCCAGCGCGGAGAAGCTGCCGCTGGCGGGCAGCGTGACGGTGTCGATGCCGTTGGGCATCTGGCCCGTCACGATGGACATCGAGCTGTGCTCATGGCCGGCGACGACCGATTCCATGCCGATGAACAGCGGCAGGTTCTTGGCGACCGCCAGGTATTCCAGCACCGGGTACTGGAACTCCTGGATGGACTGCCAGCGCCACATGTTGCCGTTGCCGCCGATGCCGCCGCCGTCGCCCTTGATCGCGGCCGCGCCGATGCTGGCGGTCCAGGTGGTCGTCGGGCCCTGCCCTTGAACGAAGGGGTAGGCCGGCGTGGACAGCGAGGCGTCCTCGACCAGCGTGCAGTTGCGGTTGCCGTTGCCGCCGTGGCCGGCCTGGACGAACCAGTCCAGGCCCCAGGGGGTGTCCTGCTTGTCGGTGACCTTCTTCACCAGCTTCTGCATCGAGATCGAGCCGTCCGAGCAGGTGGTGTGGTTGTGGAAGTCGCCGCTGACGTAGCGGCCGGGGGTCTTGCCCGCGGCGGCGGCCGGCGCCGGCACGGAGGACAGCGAGAGGGAGCCGAGGGCGGCGAGCGCGGCGAGGGCGACGTCGCGTCGGGCGAAGGGGAAGCGCATGGTGGGTGCTCCAGGGTCCGCGAGGACCGGGTGAGGATCGGGTGAGGAGAAAGTCACGCGGAGCGTAGAAAGCGGGCTTGACCGAGCCGTGACAGCGCCGTGGCAGTGGCCGCCAACGCGTCCCCTGAAACCAGGGACGCGGGAAACCCGTGGAACGAGACTTCCGTCACGCGACTGCCTTGGACGGATTCGAGACTCGCGGCCGAAGCGTCCCGACGTGCAGGCCCGATCCGCCCGGTCGTCCCGGTCTGCATGGGGGACGCAACCCCTGACCCCCACCCGGAGAACTCCCATGAAGCGTGCTGCTTCCCCCGTCCTGATGTCCCTGGCCGCGCTGTCGGCCCTCGCCCTGTCCGCGGCGCCGGCGCATGCCGCCAACGCCTGGATCGACTTCGACGGCCCGACGAGCTTCGCCTCGGTCGCGGACTACTACAACGGCGGCACCGACGGTGCCGGCGCCAGCGGCGCCAACCTGGGCGTGTCGTTCAGCGGCTCCATCCTGGGCCTGGCCAACGACGGCCTGGCCGACAGCCCCAGCGGCAACTACTTCAGCAACGCCCCGACGATGGGCGGTGTGATGTTCAACAACCTGGGCGAAACCGGCCTGATGAACGTCGCCAAGGGCTTCACCGGCGAGGTGTCGCTGTTCTATTCGTCGGCCGGCGCGCTCGCCGGCGCGGTCACGATCTACAGCGGCCTGAACGGCACGGGTTCGGTCCTGGGCTCGTTCTCCCTGCTCAACAACGCGCAGACGGGCTGCTCGGATTCGTCGTACTGCCACTTCGACCTGGCGTCGGTGAGCTTCACCGGCGTGGCGCGCTCGCTGGTGTTCAACGGCGGACTGAACGGGGCCATCGACAACATCGCCATCACGGCGGTGCCGGAGCCGGGCGCCTACGCGCTGATGCTCGCCGGCCTCGCAGCCGTCGGGCTCGTGGCACGGCGCAAGCAGTCGAAGTAGATCTCCACCAGGGCCTTGCCGGCCCCGCGACGACGACCAATGCGCCGGGAGGCGCATTGGTCGCGATCAGTCGCCGTAGGCGCATTGGTCGCGATCAGTCGCCGCAGGCGCGGAACAGCTGATTCGCATCGCGCAGCTGTTGTTTGAGCAGCTTGTCACCGACGTCATCGTCGAGCCTGTAATCAGCAACAACCCGCCTGTCCCTCTGCCGCCCCAACAGCTCGTGCAATTTGATGGCTTGGCGAGCCTGCTCAGGTGAGCAAGGCTGCCCGGGATGATCGAGACGGTTAAGCAGTTGCCGATGGACGCTGCCTTTGCGAGTGTTGGCCCTCGCTCGCTTGAACACCTCGGACTCCCAATCCAGACATCGATGGAAGGATGCGTAGTAGGCACGCGAGATCGCCGAACGCCGACCAGGCTCCTCATCCGTCAAGGCCTGTTCCTCTGCGAGGGACATGAGATCGACTGACTTAATGGCCATGTTCACTCTCCTTACGGCTTGGCGGTCTTTGCACGTGCGAGCCTGATCCGAACATCGAGTTCGTCTTCGCTGTCGTCCTCGCCCTCACCATCCATGAAGCTGAAAGTGAACGCACGGCAGAGAAGTCCAAGGTCAATGGCTCGATCGCTGAGTTCGCAGGTCAGGTCATGGGCATGCTTGGACGGCGCGTCGATGCACAGGATGATCTGGATGCTCATCGTGTCTTCCGGCCAGATGAAATTGATGATCGGTTCGCCGCGACAAATCTTGATGCCGTGTTCCCGCAAGACTTCCGAGGCCAAGGTGAGACGGGCCAGCACGTCCGCGCAACTCATGCCCCAGTAGGTCAGGTAGCGGTGAATCTCTCCAGGGGCGGAAGTCCAATCCACGGGCTTCCCGCAAGGTTCCGGCCTGCGCTCCGAGGACTCGCCGAACAACGCTTCAGGATTGCGTAGCACCTGCACCAGCGAGGCCAGGCCAGGCACATCATCCAACGTGTCCACAGACGCCAGACCCTCCTTCATCACGAGCTCCGGATCGGAATCGGGCGGCAGCGCGAAAGGCAGAACCGACGCCCTCTCCGGCTCGATCACGCGCTCCTGGAACGACTCGACCCCAGACTCCATCTCCAACTCATAGGCCACTTTTGCAAATCCCATCGCGTATCTCCTTCACTACTTCAAAACCACCGAGCTCACGGCTCGAAAGCATGCAGTGTCGGAGCGGAGAGGCGTTTGTCGATTCCCTCCGAGGGGCGTTGTGATGGGGGGCGTTGATTGAAGTAGGTCAGTCCCCCTGCGTCTATGCAGAAGAGGTCATTGATTCAACGCCGCGTCAGAAGCTGCGGCGCAGCGTGACGCGCACGGTGCGCGGTTCGGCGGGATGTACGTGGCGATCGGCGACCGGTGTGGCCTCGCCGGGCAGTTGCGACTCGTAGTAGTACTCGATGTCGTTGACCTTGCGGTCGAAGAGATTGAAGACGTCCAGCGTCAGCTCAGTCTTCGCGCCGAAGCGCCGGCTCACGCGCAGGTTGGTCGTCAGCGACGAACGGGACCGCACGCTGTTGTCCTCGATCAGCGCGCCGCTGCCGAGGTAGCGCCATTGCAGGCTCGCCGACCACGGGCCCACCTCGCGCACGGTCACGCCCATCGAGGCGACCATGTCGACCGCATTCGGGATTCGATTCCCCGCCGGATCGGCGTCGGAGAAACGCGCATGCGTCCACGCGAGGTCCGCGTCGATCAGCAGCCAGGGCAGCGGCACGTAGCGGTTGTTCCATTCGATGCCGCGCCGCCGGCTCGGCCGGTTGGCCTCGGTCGCGCCGGCGTCGCCGACGTAGACCAGTTCCGAATCGAAGTCCAGTTTCCACAGCGCCACCGAGCTCTGCAGACCCGGCACGATCTCGCTGCGCAGGCCGAGCTCGTAGCCCGTGGCCTTCACCAGGCCTTGCGCCGGGTCGATCGCGCTGGTCACGCCGCGCGCATCGTTGCTGTGGAAACCGCGGCCGGCATTGACGAAGAACTCCGTCTTCGCCCACGGTCCCAGCACCAGCGAGAACTTCGGCGACACCAGCGTGTCGCGCACGTTGCCGGAGTTCCCATCGCCCGTGCGGTGGTCCACGCGGAAGCGTCCCTGGTCCGCGCGCAGGCCAAGCACCGAACGCGCCCAAGGCGCGAGCTCGACGCTGGTTTGGCCGTACACACCGGACAGGGTCTCGCGCACGTCATCGTCGCGTGTGGTGTCGGTCTCCGGATCGACGACAGTGCGCGCCACCGTGTTGAACAGCCCCACCCTCGCCCGGTCCCGACGCACCTGGAAGCCGAACTCCGAGCGCGCCGGAAGGCCGCCCAGCGTGTGATCGAACGCGTGACTGCCGCTCAGGCCGTAGACCTTGCGGTCATCCTTCTGCGCGAACTGGTCGCCCGCGTCGGGGCGCTCCATCGCGTAGGTGAAGTTGGAATAGAGCGCCAGCTTGTAAGCCATCGCATAGGCGGCCAGGCGGGTGGTCCCGCCGTCGGCATCGCGCTGCCATTCGCCGGACAGGCTGCTGCGGCGCGTGTCGCCGCCGTCGCTCGGATCGACTGCATCGAAGCGCCCGAAAGCGCGCCCGCCGAAGGTGCCCGCATCGATCAGGCGCTGCGGCACCTGGTCCGTCGACGTCCAATCGGCGCGGTAGTCCATCAGGCCGATGCGCCAGCGGTCACCGCTGGCTGGCCCCGCACCGCTCGAGCCCCGGGTGCCGCCCGACAGGCTCAGCACCACATTGCGTCGGTTGAGGTTCTCGGGGAGCGTCCACGGACCGTCGTTGCGCATGGCCTCGACGGCGCCGAGCAACTGCATGCCGCCGCCGACGTCGGTCGACCCCGCCGCCAAGCCCCGTCGGTACTTGCCTTCGCCCAAGGTCAGCGCGATGAACGGATCGTCGAGCCGGCGGAAATAGCCGATGTCCGCCGACCCCGCCGCCGCGAAATCGCCGTTGCCGGCGAAGTACGGCCCCTTGCGGTAGTCGATGCGCTCGACAAGCTCCGGGATCAGGAAGTTGAGGTCGGAGTAGCCCTGCCCGTGCGCGTGACTCGGCATGTTGACCGGCAGTCCCATGACGGTCGTGGCGAAATCGGTGCCGTGGTCGAGGTTGAAGCCGCGCAGGAAGTACTGGTTGGCCTTTCCGTCGCCGCTGTGCTGCGTGACGATCAGGCCGGGCACGAACTCGAGCACCTCGCCCGGTCGCAGCGCCGGGCGGCTCTTCAGCAGCTCGGCCCGCACGGCGCCCTGCGAGGCGGCGTCCGTCGTGCCGATGCCGTTGTCGTAGTGGCGGCCGTTGAGCTCGACGCGATCCAGCGTCACGGGCTCCGCCCTGGCGACCTGGACCGGCCTCGGAGGCGAGCTCGGCGTCGGGGTCAGGTCTTGCGCCGGCGAAGCCGTCTTGGTCGGCGGCACGTCCGCGTTCCCTGGAATCTGGGCACACGCGGGGCCGCAGACCGCCAACACCACCGCGCCGAAGCGCGCCCTGTTCGCGGCCCTGGGCCCTCGCCTGATCGTCATCCGTCCGTCGCTCCGAAATCACTGCGCACGGGGCGTGCGAAGTGCGACGACTCTAGGCAGGCGGTGTGAAGGTTCTCTGACAACCCGGGGCCGGCTGTTGCCCGTCACTCGCGTGAGGGACAGCGCGGGCGAGGAGCGGCCCGCCGCTCCATCCGCCGCTCCATCCGCCGACCGGCCCGGCGACCGGCACGGCGACAGGCCCGGCGGCTGGACGCGCCGGTCAGCCCCTCAATCGAGGCCGCGCAGCGGATGCTCCGCGGCCGTCCAGGGGCTGCGGAAGAAGGCCTCGACGTCGCCGCGCGTCACGTCCTCGACGCGGGCGGGGTGCCACTTCGGCGCGTGGTCCTTGTCGATGGCAAGCGCGCGCACGCCCTCGACCGTCTCGCTGGCCGCGCCGGGCCGCAGGTGGAAGCAGTGGTGCACCAGGTCGCGCTCCATGCGCAGGTCGTCGGCCAGGCTCATCGCGCGGGCGCGCCGGACCTGTTCCAGCGTGACCGCCATCATCAGCGGCGAGCGCCGCTTCAGCGTCGCCAGCGTCTCCTGCGCCCAGGGATCGGCGTCCGCCGCGAGCGACGCGAACAGCGCCGGCACCGAGGCCGCCGAGAAATGCCTGTCGATGCAGGCGCGCGAGTGCCAGTGCTCGGCGGCCGGCGCCAGGTCGACGCGCTCCATGACGGTCGCGACCACGTGTTCGGCGCTGTCCTGCACGCCGGTCCGCAAGGCCGCCACGATCGTCGGCAGCTCGCTGCTCTGGACGAAGACGTCGCCCAGGCCGAACTCGATCGCGTCGCCCGCGCCGATGACCTGGCCGGTCAGCGCCAGCCATTCGCCGCTGTGGCCGGGGCAGCGGGACAGGAAGTAGCCGCCGCCCACGTCCGGGAACAGGCCGATGTTGGTCTCGGGCATCGCGAGCTTGGAGTGCTCCGTCAGCACGCGCAGCCGCGCGCCCTGGCTGATGCCCATGCCGCCGCCCATCACGACGCCGTCCATCAGCGCGATGAAGGGCTTGGGGAACTGGTGGATCAGGTGGTTGAGCGCGTACTCCTCGGTGAAGAACGCGTCCAGCGCTGCGTCACCGGCAAGCGCCGCCTGGTGGAAGAAGCGGATGTCGCCGCCCGCGCAGAATGCCGCGGGCTTGCCCTCGCGGCCGGCGCCCATCAGGGCGACGGCCTGGATGGCGGGATCTTTCGCCCACGCGCTCAGCAGCGCGCTCATGTCGCGGATCATCGCCAGCGACAGGGCGTTCAGCGCCTGCGGACGGTTCAAGGTGATCAGGCCCAGGCAGCCGTTGACCTCGGCCAGGATCTGCCCTTCGGATTGCAGCGACGGAATCACAGCGACATCTCTCCACTCGTAGAAGCTGCCGGGCGGCGCCACGCGGCCAGCAGCTCGTTGCCAATCAATGCGGCCAGCACCATAACACCGCCGAGCAGCGCCGCCGGCGACGGCGCCTCGTCCGCCAGCAGCCAGGCCCACAGCACGCCGAGCAGCACCTCCATCAAGCCGAGCAGCGCGACCTCGGCCGCCGGCAGCACCCGCGTCAGCCGCACGACGATCAGGCAGGGCAGCGCCAGCTGGAAGATCCCCAGGCCGGCCAGCAGCAGCAGGTCCCGGCCCGACGCCGCGAAGGGCCAGGCCAGCGGCAGCGTCGCCAGCGCCGACAGCAGCGCGCCCAGCCAGACGGCGGGCAGCAGGTCGGTCTCGCCGTCGCCCGCGCGCGCCTGCAGCAGCGTCCAGTTGCTGGCCGCGGCCACGGGCACCGCCAGCGCGACGCCCATGCCCAGCCACGCCGTCGCGCCGCTGTTCATCTCGCTCGCGAACATCCAGCCGATGCCCGCGCTGGCGACCCAGATCGCGATCCAGGTCCGCGCGGCCAGCCGCTGATGCAGGAAGACGCGCGCGAACAGCGCCGTCAGCAGCGGCCCCAGCGCCATCGTCACCAGCACGTTGGCCACGCCGGTCATCGTCAGCGCCAGCATGAAGGCCGTGTACATCACCGCCCAGCACAGGCCCGAGCCCAACACCGACGGGGCGCGGCGCAGGCGCGGCAGCGCCTGCCGCCAGTAGCCGCGGCCGCGCAGCAGCGGCAGCAGGACCGTCAGCGCCAGCGCGTTGAAGGCGCTGCGCCAGAAGGTCACCTCGAAGCCGCGCGCCGAATCGAGGTGGCGCGACACCGCGCCGGCCGTGCTCCACAGCAGCGTGACCAGCAGCATCAGCAGGACGGCGGCGCGGTGGCTCATGGCGTCAGTCGATCCCGCGCGGGCCATGCGATCTCATCCGGTCTCCTCCGGTCCAGTTCGGTCTCCACGGCGCTCATTCGTCCCGGTAGACGCCGACCACCGGCGTGCCGCCGGCCTCGACCCAGCCACGGTACATGCCCTCGGTGTTGAAGCCGAGCCAGACGTTGCCCAAGGTGTCGACCGCGATCAGGCCGCCGTCGCCGCCCACCGTCGGCAGTTCGTCGAAGACCACGCGCGCGCAGGCCTCGCCCAGCGGCAGGCCGCCGATGCGCATCAGCGCGCCGACCTCGTGCGCCGCGGCGGCGCGGATGAAGGCTTCACCGGTGCCGGTGCAGGACACCGCGACGCTGCGGTCGTCCGCATAGCACCCCGCGCCCGGGATCGGCGAATCGCCGACCCGGCCGGGCCGCTTGTTCGTCATCCCGCCGGTGGAGGTCGCCGCGGCGAGGTGGCCCGCGGCGTCGCGGACCACGGCGCCCACGGTGCCGAACTTGGTCTGTTCGTCGAGGGGGCCGCTGGCGCTCCGCGCGCTGCCGGCGGTCGGGTCGGTCGGGTGGGCCGGGTCGGTCGCGCCAGCCGCACCGGCATCGGCGACCGCCTGCTGGCCGTCATGGTCCAGCACCTGGCCGGACGCCGACGCCCTCGCCTGCGCCAGTTGCGCGAGCCGCTGCGGCGTGCCGAACCAGTCCGGCGCCACGCGCTCCAGGCCCTGCTCGAACGCGAAGCTGTCCGCCGCCGTGCCGACCAGCAGCACGTGGCCGCTGTGCGCCATCACCGCCCGCGCCGCCAGCACCGGGTTGCGCACCCGCGTCACGCCGGCCACCGCGCCGGCGCTGCGATCGCGCCCGTCCATCACGCTGGCGTCGAGTTCATGCCGCTGGTCCGCCGTGTAGACCGCGCCCTTGCCGGCGTTGAAGAGCTCGCACTCCTCCAGCCGGCGCACCGCTTCGACGGCCACGTCCATCGCGGCGTCGCCGCGGGCCAGCCGCATGGCGCCGTCGGCCAGGATCTCCGCCAGCGCAGCGCGGTAGCGCGCTTCCATCTCCGCGCTCATGCCGGCGCGGCGGATCGTGCCCGCGCCGCCATGCAGGGCGAGCACGGGCCTCGGCAGGGAGGTGGGGAACAAGGACGGGGAAGACGTCGAGGAAGACGTTGAGGACGACGTTGAGGACGACGTCGAGGAAGACGTCGGCGGAGAGGTCGGGAGCGAGGCGGTCATGGCGGATCTGCAGAGCCCGGAAGCCGCGCATTGTCCCCCGCCCCCGGGATGCCCCTGGCTTTGTCCCGGTCGGGACAGGAAAAAATCGAACGCTCGTGCTAAAACCCGGCGCAGTTCCCATGACAGGCGCGGGACACGCGCCGGACCCGACATCAAGGACCGCAGGAGACGACATGGACCTGAACTTCACGCCTGAGGAACAGGCCTTCCGGGCCGACATCCGCCAGTGGGTGGCCGAGCACCTTCCGAAGGACATCAGCCACAAGGTGCACAACGCGCTGCGGCTGAACAAGGACGATCTGCAGCGCTGGGCCCGCATCCTGGGCAGGCAGGGCTGGCACGGCTGGGCCTGGCCGAAGCAGTTCGGCGGACCGGGCTGGAATGCCGTGCAGCGCCACCTGTTCGAAGAGGAATGCGCGCTGGCCGGCGCGCCGCGCGTCGTGCCCTTCGGGCCGGTGATGGTGGCGCCGGTGATCATGGCCTTCGGCTCGCGCGAGCAGCAGGAGCGCCACCTCCCCGGCATCATGAGCGGCGACGTCTGGTGGAGCCAGGGCTACAGCGAGCCGGGCTCGGGCTCGGACCTGGCCTCGGTCAAGACGCGCGCCGAGCGCCGCGGCGACACCTACGTCGTCAACGGCCAGAAGACCTGGACCACGCTGGGCCAGTACGGCGACTGGATCTTCTGCCTGGTGCGCACCGACACCAGCGTCAAGCCGCAGGCGGGCATCTCCTTCCTGCTGATCGACATGAAGTCGCCGGGCGTGACCGTGCGGCCGATCACCATGCTGGACGGCGAGCACGAGGTGAACGAGGTCTTCTTCGACGACGTGGTGGTCCCCGCGGAGAACCTCGTCGGCGAGGAGAACAAGGGCTGGACCTACGCCAAGTACCTGCTCGCGCACGAGCGCACCAACATCGCCGACGTCAACCGCGGCAAGCGCGAGCTGGAGCGGCTGAAGCGCATCGCCAAGGCCGAGGGCGTGTACGACGACCCGCGCTTCCGCGACCAGATCGCCTTGCTGGAGGTCGACATCGTCGCGCTGGAGATGATGGTGCTGCGCGTGCTGTCGGCCGAGTCCAGCGGCAAGCAGTCGCTGGACGTCGCCGGCCTGCTGAAGATCCGCGGCAGCGAGATCCAGCAGCGCTACACGGAACTGATGATGCTGGCCGCCGGGCCGTATGCGACGCCCTTCATCCAGGAAGCGATGGAGGCCGGCTGGCAGGGCGACCAGGTCGGCGCGGCCCATTGCGCGCCGCTGGCGAGCCACTACTTCAACTATCGCAAGACGACGATCTACGGCGGCTCGAACGAGGTGCAACGCAACATCGTCGCGCAGACGGTGCTGGGCTGAGGCAGGAGACACGACATGGATTTCGATTTCACCGAAGACCAGAACTCGCTGCGCGATGCGGTGCGGCGCTATGTGGACAAGGACTACGGCTTCGACCAGCGCCGCGCGATCGTGAAGGCGGGCGGCTTCTCGCGCGAGGCGTGGAACGCGCTGGCGGGACTGGGCCTGACCGCGCTCGCGGTGCCCGAGGCCCACGGCGGCCTGGGCTTCGGCCCGGCCGAGGCGATGGTCGTGATGGAGGAGCTGGGCCGCGGCCTGGTGATGGAGCCGTATGCGCAGGGCGGACTGGTCGCGCCGGCGGTGCTCGCTCATGCCGGCGATGAGGTGCAGGGCGACTGGCTGCCGCGCATCGCGGGCGGCGATGCCCTGGTCGTGCTGGCGCATCAGGAGCGCAAGGCGCGTTACCGGCTTGACGTGTGCGACACGGTGGCGACCGCGGATCACCGGTTGACCGGTGCGAAGAGCGTCGTTCCCGCGGGCGATGCGGCCGACGCGTTCATCGTGCCGGCGTGCGCCGGCGGCGCCGGCGCGAACATCGCGCTGTACCTCGTCTCGAAGGACGCGTCCGGCGTCGCGCTGCGCGGGTACGCGCTGCACGACGGCTCGCGCGCCGCGGAGCTCACGCTCCAGGACACGCCGGCCACGCTGCTGGTCGGCCCGGACAACGGCCTGGCCGTGCTGGAACACGCCGTCGACATCGCCATCGCCGCGCAGGCGGCCGAGGCGGTCGGCGCGATGGACCGCTTCGTCGCGCTGACGGCGGACTACCTGAACACGCGCAAGCAGTTCGGCGTCGCGATCGCCAGCTTCCAGGCGCTGCGCCACCGCATGGCCGACGTCAAGATGCAGCTGGAGCTGGCGCGCTCGATGAGCTACTTCGCCACGCTCAAGCTGAACGAGCCGGCGGAGGCGCGCCGCCGCGCGATCTCGCAGGCCAAGGTGCAGCTGGGCCAATCCATGCGTTTCGTCGGCCAGCAGTGCACGCAGCTGCACGGCGGCATCGGCGTGACGGACGAATACATCGGCAGTCACTACTTCAAGCGCCTGGCCGTCATGGAGATGCAGTACGGCGACTCGCTGCATCACCTCGGCGAGGTCAGCGCGCGCATGCAGGACACGGCCGGCGTGTTTGCGTGAGCGGCTGCGCCGAATGAAGCGGGCATAAACTGGGCGGAGCTCGCCGCCCCCCCGCGGCGAGGGAGCCCGCCATGTCGCTTGCGACCGCCTCTTTCAGGCCCACGTCCTCGGCACCTGCCTCCTTGGTGCCGTCCTTTCTTGCGCCCTCCTCCCTGATCGTCGGCCTGCTGCTCGCGGCCGGCGTCGTGTCCGCCTCGGCCCAGGACTTCAAGCCCGGCTTGTGGGAGATCCGGCAGAAGCCCCAGCTCGATCCGCAGCGTCAGGCGCAGATGGAGCAGATGCAGAAGCAGATGGCGGCGCTGCCGCCCGAGCAGCGCAGGCAGATGGAATCCATGATGTCGCAGCACGGCGTCAGCATGAACTTCCAGGGCGGCGAGCTGACGCTGAAGTCCTGCGTCACCAAGGAACAGGCCGACCGCGCCGCGATGCCGCGCACCGACGGCAAGTGCGAGCACGACAGCAAGCGCACCGGCGACACGATGCTGGTGAACTTCCGCTGCACCAACCCGGCATCGGAAGGGACCAACGAGATCACCTTCCTCGGCCCGGACCACTACAAGACCAAGAGCGAGATCCGCGCGCAGCGCGACGGCAAGACCGAGGTGATCCGCTCCACCGGCGAAGCCCGCTACCTGGGCAGCGACTGCGGCTCGCTGAAGCCGCAGGGCGCCAAGCCTTGAGCGACGCGCCGATCAGCGCCTTGGCCGGCACACCCCGCGCGGTCGACGGCGCCTCGGGTCCTGCACGCATGGACGTGGGGGCCCTCTGCGATGTCGCCGGCCTGAAGGTCGGGCACTTCACGCACCCCGCCGTAGCCACCGGTTGCAGCGTCGTGTTGTGCGAGAACGGCGCGACCGCCGGTGTCGACGTGCGCGGTGCCGCACCCGGCACGCGCGACCTGGACCTCCTGCGTCCCGAGAACACGGTCCAGCAGGTCCACGCGATCCTGCTGACCGGCGGCAGCGCGTTCGGACTTGCGGCCGCGGACGGCGTGATGCGCTGGCTGGCCGAGCGCGGTCATGGCTTCCCCGTCGGCCAGGTGCGCGTGCCCATCGTGCCGGCGGCGGTGCTCTTCGACCTGTGGCTGCACGACGCGTCGACCGCGCCCGACGCGGCGGCCGGCCGCGCGGCTTGCGAAGCAGCTTGCAAAGCGGCCTCGGCCGGGGAGCGCTCGCGCGGACGCGTCGGCGCCGGCACGGGCGCGACGGTGGGCAAGCTGCTGGGCGTCGAGCACGCCATGCCGGGCGGGCTGGGCATGGCCTCGGTCCGCATCGGCGGCGTCACCCTGTCGGCGATGGTGGCGGTGAACGCGGTGGGCGACGTGGTCGATCCGCATGGCGGCGAGGTGCTGGCCGGGTCGCGCGGCGCCGACGGCCGGCCGCGCTCGACGGTCCAGGCGCTGCTCGACGGTGAGCGCCCCGGCGGCGCGCTGCAGGGCAGCGCCACGACGATCGGCGTCATCGCGACCGACGCGCGGCTGACGAAGGCGCAGGCCACCAAGCTCGCGCAGATCGCGCACGACGGCCTGGCGCGCGCGATCCATCCCGTCCACACGGTGATGGACGGGGACGTGATGTTCGCGCTCGCCACCGGCGCCGCGGACGTCGACGGCGACATGACGCTGCTGGGCGCGGTCGCGGCGGAGGTGGTGGCGCGGGCGATCGTCGACGCGGTCGCGGCGTCGCAGACGACCGCAGCCACCGATTAGGCGTCCACGTCGCTGCCCGGCTTGGTGGGCACGGTCGTTCCGTCGCTGACGTGGGCGACGGTGTCGAACACGACGCGCCGCGCAGGTGCGCTCTGCGCCGTCGGATCGCGCGCTTCCGTCCCTCGCAGCGCGGACCGCAACGGCGCCCCAAGGCTCGGGACCGGGCGGGATGGCGCCATGGGCGACGGCGTGGCGACACGCCTGGATGCGCTCCGCCGTTCTTCCATCAGCAGGCCGCAGAAGGCCATCAGCGAGG
Organism: uncultured Roseateles sp.; assembly: GCA_946886855.1. The sequence goes on from CAMPJJ010000002.1 coordinate 27,366, forward strand.
TCACATGACCCTGGGTGAACAGGGCGTGGCTGCGATCGCTTCGCACCTTGGCGCATTCTTCGAACACGGCATCCGCCAGCCCGCCCGGCCGCAAGCCACCCGACTGGAAGCGCTCCAACAGCTGATGGGCCGCCGCGAACACCGCGCCCCGGTGATCCCCTTGCGGACATTGGAAGGCGATCTTGCCCGGGCGTCCCTCCGCGCACCCCTCCGCATGCAGATGGCGCGCGGTGTTCAACAGGAGTCGCGGCGAGATCTCGTGCCTGTCGTCCACGGGCACGCGAATCCAGGACAAGGTCTGAGGACGGCCGATCTCCTGCTCCTCGTGCGACCGCTCGATCGACATCTCGCACTGCGTCGCCTGTCCGCCGATGTCTCGCAGCTTGCGCTCGAGGACACGTCCAGGGCCTTGCGACTGCGGATCGAACCGGACCTGCCAATTCGAGCGAGAAGTGAACGGCTTGCGGGCCTGCATGCAGGCGGCGCCCGCAGACCGGCCCTCCCCGAGATCCAGGACCATCTTCACATCGTGCCGATCGCAGATGTCTGCCCATGCGAAGACTTCGGACGTCCCCGGTGTCGACATGAGCAGGTGGCCGTTCTGCAGCTGGTTGGCGTGCAACTGGGGCACCAGCTTGTCCGGCACCAGCGCCGGATCCAGCAAGGTCGCCGGGTTCACCGGCAGTTGGGGCGCCGCTGCCGCGCAGCGGGGCGGCCTGATCTCCTTCGCCGCCAGACCGGCCTGGGTCGAATGGGCGTCCAGGCGCCGCGTGATCTCGATGGCGCTCGCGGCCTGCGCCCACCAGGCCGACCTGTCCGCCTTGGACATGTCGCCCGGGAAACCGGGGGCCGCCCGGGCGGGCGTCTCCGCGCCTCGGGTCGACGACGAGTCCGAGCGGAACAGGCGACTCAGAAGATGGAGGTGGGGGCTCATGGCAGTCCTTCGTGTGCGATGGCACTGGGTGTCGGCGGACCGCCTCGGCTGCGCTCCCATCGTGCGACAAGTTGACGGAATCGGCCTTCCATCGAACGACAATGCCCCCATGACGCAAAAGAATTCCGCCAAGCCGGTCGCCATCGCCCAGATCCTCTTCAGCCAGGGCTTCGGCACGCGCCGGCATTGCGCCGCGCTGCTGCGGCACGGGCTGGTGTCGATCGGCGGCACGGTCGTCGAGGATCCCGATCAGACCTTCCTCACCGCCGGCCTGGTCTTCGAGGTGGAAGGCCAGACCTGGCCCTTCCACGAGAAGGCGCTGATCCTGATGCACAAGCCGGCCGGTTACGAGTGCTCGCGCAAGCCGAGCCACCATCCGAGCGTGTTCTCGCTGCTGCCCGAGCCGGTGCGCAACCGCGACATCCAGCCGGTCGGCCGCCTCGACGAGGACACCACCGGCCTGCTGCTGCTGACCGACGACGGCCCGCTGCAGCACAAGCTGACCAGCCCGAAGTACCACGTGCCCAAGCTCTACCAGGCGGTCTGCAAGGCCGAGGTGGACGACGCGCAGCTGCGCAAGCTCGTGGCGGGCGTGCTGCTCGAGGAGCGCAATCCGAAGCTGGCCGAGGAGCCGGTGCAAGCCGTCTCCGCCGAGCGTCTGCCCGACGGCCGGCTGCAGATGGCCCTCACCGAAGGCCGCTACCACCAGGCCAAGCGCATGGTGGCGGCGGTCGGCAACCGGGTGCTGAGCCTGCACCGGCAGCGCATCGGCGCGCTGGAACTCCCGGCCGAGCTCAAGGAAGGCGGCTGGATGTGGCTGGACGACGCTCAGCGGGAGCTGGCGATGTCGGCGCCGGGCGACTGAGGGTCAGGCCTTGTCTTGGTCCAAGTCGCGCAATGCTGCTTCAATCTCACGCTGAAACTGCTGCCTGGTTTCGCGCGGCGCGACGAACTCGCCGCCGCTCGCGGCTGGGAGGTCGGCCTCCACCGTGCGCCGATCGATGACGAGGTGGGCGAACTGACGGAGACTTTCCAGGATGTCCGGGCGTGTGGAGAAAAGGTCCGGACTCCTGCGCGAGCGCAGCAAGGCGCAGGCGCCCACCACGTGGTCGTCGACGTCTCGGGCGGACAGCCTGGTGCGATCGTTGCTGCGGAAGATGGCATTGGCCGCCGCGAAGGCACCCGCGAGATCGCCGCCGTTGCGATCCATGAAGACGACTTTCGCACCGTCCTGCTGCTCGGGCGGTCTGGCCCGTTCCCGCGCCTGGATATGCACGCAGGCCGCCAGCAGCACGCCGGGATCGATCTTCTCGCCGTCCTTCAACGGCATCCGGCTCCAGCCCAATTGCTGGGATCGCGTCGTCCCCGACTGCTTCAGATCCAGCAGCACTTCCTGATGGAAAGCCTGATTTCCGAGTGCATCCGCCTTGGTCAGACCGCCCGGTCGGAGATGAACGCTCTTTTGACTGCTTCCAATCTCTTCGCCCCACGGCCTCATGCCTCCCCCGGCAAGGCCACTGGCCAGGTTCTCCGTGGTGAGGTCGATGACCTCGGTGACATGGTGATTCACACACGCCTCGACAACCGCTGCCGCGTCGTAATGGCTCTGGGGCGCGGCCATCACCACCGCACCGGTGGCCACGGTGTTGGCGTCCAGCGGTCGCGCAGTGTTTCCCGGACCGCCCGCATGAATGAGCGAATCCAGATTGACGGGCAAGGCATCGGCTTCCCTGCCAACGACTTCCCAGGGACGCTTGAAATCTCGGGTGTTCTCATCAAGTTGCGCCAGGAGGCGCTGCCCCGACCCGGGCGCGATGGCGCCTGCCTGCGCACCCGCCGGAGCTGAAAATGCCGCCCGAATGGAGGAAAGAAGATTCATGGTGACCTGCCGCATGACGAACTGTGGAGTTCCGTTGGTGCGGCTGTCCCACGACATCGGTCGGGTGGTCGTCTGCAATCCTTGATGGATGTCAAACGACGCCGCCATTCATCCGCCGTGCGATCAGACGTCACACCAGGGAAGTCCCCGAGACGGCGCGTCATCTTCCTTCGGTAGAAACGCGCCATCGAAGCGCCGCCCCAGAGCGGCGACCTCAGCCAGGAGGCGCATCGGTCGGAACCTCGCCGGCCATGTCGTATGGGAATATCAAAAAGCGAACTTCACGAGGACGGCGCCGCCGCCAGCGTGGCGGTCCAGGTCCGGGCCGAGCGCCTGAGCAGCCTGCAGGCCCGCGTGGCCATGCCGGCCGGCGTGGGCGCGCTCTTCGCCCTGCTGCCGGTCGTGCTGCTGTGGCCCCACCTGCCCGTCATCGACCTGCTCGGCTGGCTGGGCGCGCGCTGGGGGATCTCGCTGTGGCGCACCCTCCAGGCCCGTCGCTTCCTCACCCTGCCGCTGCAGGAGCGCGCCTCGCCGCGCGAGGAACGCCGCTACCTCGTCGGACTCGGCCTGGACGGTCTGGCCTGGGGCGTGATCGGCGCCCTCTTCGCCACCCCCAACCTGCCCGAGATCGACGGCGCGGTCATGACCACGCTCGTCGGCCTGGTCGCCTTCACCATGGTGTCGCTGGGCCACTGGGCGCGCGGGCAGGCGCTGTTCGCCTCGCTGGTGATCGCGCCGCTGGCGATCCGGCTCGCGCTGCAGGGCGGCGTGACCGGCTGGCTCAGCGTCGGCGGCCTCGGCATGTTCTGGCTGCTCACGGTGCTGGAGTCCCGCCGCATCGAGGCCGGCACCCTCGAGCTGCTGCGCCTGCGCTTCGAGCAGGCGCGCCTGGCCGAGCAGCGCCGCCTGGCGCTCGACGCCGCCGAAGAGACGAGCAGCAGCAAGAGCCGCTTCGTCGCGGTGATGAGCCACGAGATCCGCACGCCGCTCAACGGCATCATCGGCATGACCCAGCTGCTGGAGCGCGGCGATCTCAGCGACCAGCAGCGCGAGCAGGTGGAGATCGTGCGCCGCTCCGGCCGGCATCTGCTGACCCTGGTCAACGACATCCTGGACTTGGCCCGCATCGAGTCCGGCAAGCTGGTCGTCGAGGCCCGGCCCTTCGACATCCGCGAGGTCGCCGGCGACGTCGGCCGCCTGCTGGGCGAGACCGCGCGGGCCAAGGGCGTGGACTTCCGGCTGACCGTGGCGCCGCAGCTGCCCGCCCGGGCGATGGGCGACGCGTCGCGCATCCAGCAGGTGCTGCACAACCTGGTGGGCAACGCCATCAAGTTCACCGACCATGGCCGCGTCGAGGTCGAGGTGTCGTCCGTGCTGGACATGCGCGCCGGCACCCTGCTGCGCTTCGCGGTCCGCGACACCGGCGACGGCATCCCAGCGGACCAGCTGGAGCGCATCTTCGCGCCCTTCGAGCAGGCGGGCCGCCCCGGCGCCGACCGTGCCCGCCGCGATGGCGCCGGCCTGGGGCTGACGATCTCCCGCGAGATCGCCCGCGCGATGGGCGGCGACCTGCGCTGCGCCTCGACGCCGGGCCAGGGCTCGGTGTTCGAGTTCACGCTGCCGCTGCAGACCTGCGCCACCGACGCCACCAACGCCGCCCCGGCGCGCCCCGCGCCCGCCGGCACGCCGCCGCGACCGCTGCCCCGGCTGGACGGCCGCGTCCTGCTGGTCGACGACAGCCCGGTCAACCTGCTGGTGGCCAGGACCATGCTGGAGCGCTGCGGCCTGCACGTGGTCCCGGCCGAGCACGGCCGCGAGGCCCTGGAGCTGCTGCGCGCACAGCGCTTCGACCTCGTGCTGATGGACTGCCACATGCCGGAACTGGACGGCTACGCGGCCACGACCGCGTGGCGGCAGGAAGAGGCGCGCCGCCTGCTGCCGCGCACGCCGGTGGTCGCCCTCACCGCCAGCACCGTCGACGACGACCAGGTCCGCTGCCTGGCCAGCGGCATGGACGGCCACCTGGTCAAACCGTTCGAGATGGACGAGCTGCTGGACGTCGTCACGCAACACCTGCGCGCCCCGCCGGCCGCCGCGGCCGCCTGATCTTCTCGGTTCGCGGCGCCACCGCGCGCGGCGGCTGATAATCCCCGCCCATGCAGGTTTTCCGCGGCTTCCACCATCCCGGCATCGCGGCGCAGTGCGCGCTGACGATCGGCAACTTCGACGGCGTCCATCGCGGCCACCAGGCCATGCTGGCGCTGCTGCTGTCGGAGGCCCGCCACCGCGGCCTGCCGACCTGCGTCCTCACCTTCGAGCCGCACCCGCGCGACTTCTTCGCGCACAAGCTCGGCAAGCCCGAACTGGCCCCGGCGCGCATCGCCACGCTGCGCGACAAGCTCCAGGAGCTGGCGCGCTGTGGCATCGACCAGGTCGTGGTGCTGCGCTTCGACGAGGCGCTGGCCTCGCTGCCGGCGCAGGACTTCATCCAGCGGGTGCTGGTGGACGGCCTGGGCGCGAGGTACGCGCTCGTCGGCGACGACTTCCGCTTCGGCGCCAAGCGCCAGGGTGACTACGCGACGCTGGACGCCGCCGGACAGCGCCTGGGCTTCGACGTCGCGCGGATGATGAGCTACGAGGTGCACGGGCTGCGGGTGTCGAGCTCCGCCGTGCGCGAGGCCTTGGCCGCCGGCGACATGGCCGGCGCGGCGCGGCTGCTCGGGCGGCCCTACGCGATTTCCGGCCATGTGATCCACGGCCAGAAGCTGGGACGGCAACTGGCCGAGACCGCGCCCGGCAAACGCGACGGCTTCCGGACGCTGAACCTGAGGTTCGACCACGACAAGCCGGCCGCGCACGGGATCTTCGCGGTCCGCGTGCATGGTCTGGACGGCCTCGACCACTTCGACGGCTTCGAGGGCATGGCGGGCATCGAGGGCCAGCCCCCCGGCGCCGGCGCGCTCGTGCTGGACGGCGTCGCCTCGCTGGGCGTGCGGCCGACGGTCGAGGACGCCGGCCGCGTGCTGCTGGAGGTCCACGCGCTGGACTGGCCGGCGGCGCTGGCCGCCCGCCTGGGCCCGGGCGAGGCCTACGGTAAACTCGTGCGCGTGGAACTCCTGCACAAACTGCGCGACGAAGCCCGTTTCGACGGCCTGGACGCCCTGACCGCCGCGATCCGCGAGGACGTCCGCCAGGCACGTGCCTACTTCGCCGAACCGGCGACCACCCACGCCGCCGTCCGCCGCCAGACCACGCGCGACCGAATTTGAAGGGCTGAGCACCCGACTGCTCATCTCGATCGCTCATCTCGACCGCTCAGCCGGCGCGCGGCCCAGCTTCCCCAGCCCCCTGCCCAGCGCGCCACCCCCTCTTCCCTCGCGGCCCACGCCCCCGGCCGCTCCTTCGATTGCCGCCGCCATGACCGACGCCTCCAAGCCCGACGCCCCCCTCGACGCGACAGCGGAAGCGAAAGCCGACTACCGCTCGACGCTCAACCTGCCCGACACCCCGTTCCCCATGCGCGGCGACCTGCCCAAGCGCGAGCCGGGCTGGGTGAAGGAATGGGAAGACCAGGGCCTCTACCAGCGCCTGCGCGTGGCGCGCCAGGGCCGCCCGAAGTTCGTGCTGCACGACGGCCCGCCCTACGCCAACGGCCAGATCCACATGGGTCACGCGGTCAACAAGATCCTGAAGGACATGATCGTCAAGGCGCGCCAGCTGGAAGGCTTCGACGCCGCCTACATCCCGGGCTGGGACTGCCACGGCCTGCCGATCGAGAACCAGATCGAGAAGACCTTCGGACGCGGCCTGCCGCGCGACGAGGTGCAGGCCAAGAGCCGCGCCTACGCCACCGAGCAGATCGACCAGCAGCGCAGCGACTTCAAGCGCCTGGGCGTGCTCGGCGACTGGGACCATCCGTACCGGACGATGGACTTCAAGAACGAGGCGGGTGAGCTGCGCGTGCTCAAGCGCCTGTTCGAGCGCGGTTTCGTCTACCGCGGCCTGAAGCCGGTGTACTGGTGCTTCGACTGCGGTTCCTCGCTGGCCGAATTCGAGATCGAGTACGCCGACAAGGACTCCCCGGCCGTCGACGTCGCCTTCCTGAGCGCCGAGCCGGAGAAGCTCGCCGCCGCCTTCGGCGTGCCGAAGCTGGACAAGGACGCGTTCACCGTCATCTGGACGACGACGCCCTGGACCCTCCCCGCCAACCAGGCGCTGAACCTGAATCCGGAGCTGCCGTACGCGCTGGTCGACACCGAGCGCGGCTACTTCGTCGTGGCCGAGGCGCTGGTCGAGAAGTGCCTGGCCCGTTGGGGCATCGAGGGCAAGGCCGTCGCCGTCACGCCGGGCAAATCGCTGGAGCTGCTGAAGTTCAAGCATCCGCTCGCCCACGTGCATCCGGGCTTCGACCGCGAAAGCCCCGTGTACCTGGCCGACTACGCCACGGCCGACGACGGCACCGGCGTGGTCCATTCGGCGCCGGCCTACGGCGTGGACGACTTCAACTCGTGCATCGCGCACGGCCTGGCGTTCAAGGACATCCTGAACCCGGTGCAGGGCAACGGCGTCTACGAGGCCGAGCTGCCGCTGTTCGGCGGCCAGCACATCTGGAAGGCCAACCCGGTGATCGCCGCGGCGCTGCAGGACGCCGGCCGCCTGATGGCGCACAGCAAGATCCGCCACAGCTACCCGCACTGCTGGCGCCACAAGTCGCCGGTGATCTACCGCGCGGCCGCGCAGTGGTTCGTCCGCATGGACGAGGGCGACGGCGTGTTCACCGTGGACAAGGCCGACAAGACCCTGCGCCAGCTGGCGCTGGACGCGATCGAGCAGACCAGCTTCTACCCCGAGAACGGCAAGACGCGCCTGCACGACATGATCGCCGGCCGGCCCGACTGGTGCATCTCGCGCCAGCGCAGCTGGGGCGTGCCGCTGCCGATCTTCCTGCACAAGGACAGCGGGCAGCCGCATCCGAAGACGCTCGAGTTCATCGAGCGCGCCGCGCAGCTCGTCGAGGCCGGCGGCGTCGAGGCCTGGTCCAAGCTGGATCCGGCCGAGTGGCTGGGCGCGGAGGCGGAACAGTATTCGAAGGGCCAGGACATCCTGGACGTGTGGTTCGACTCGGGCTCCACCTTCCAGCACGTGCTCAAGGGCTCGCACGCCGGCGCGGCGCACGAGACCGGCCCGGAGGCCGACCTCTACCTCGAGGGCCATGACCAGCATCGCGGCTGGTTCCATTCCTCGCTGCTGATCTCCTGCGCGATCAACGGCCGCGCACCCTATCGCGGCCTGCTGACCCACGGCTTCACCGTGGACAGCAAGGGCCGCAAGATGAGCAAGTCGCTGGGCAACGGCGTGGACCCGCAGGAGACCAGCAAGAAGCTGGGGGCCGAGATCATCCGGCTGTGGGTGGCGGCGTCCGACTATTCGGGCGACATCGCCGGCGACGAGAAGATCCTGGCGCGCGTCGTGGACGGCTATCGCCGCATCCGCAACACGCTGCGCTTCCTGCTGGCCAACACCTCGGACTTCGACGCCGCGACGGACGCCGTGCCGCTGGACCAGTTGCTGGAGGCCGACCGCTACGCGCTGGCCCGCGCCGCCCAGTTCCAGGAGGAGATCCTGGCGCACTACCAGCGCTACGAGTTCCACCCGGTCGTGGCCAAGCTGCAGGTGTACTGCTCGGAGGACCTGGGCGCCTTCTACCTGGACGTGCTGAAGGACCGCCTGTACACGAGCGCGCCGAAGTCGACGGCCCGTCGCTCGGCGCAGACGGCGCTGTGGCACATCACGCACGCGATGCTGCGCTGGATGGCGCCGTTCCTCAGCTTCACCGCCGAAGAGGCGTGGAAGGTCTTCGCGGGCAAGCAGGCCGGCGACACCATCTTCACCGAGACCTACTGGTCGGTCGGCATTGCGCACGACGACGGCCTCATCGCCAAGTGGAACCGCATCCACGAGATCCGCGACGCGGTGAACAAGGCGATCGAGGAAGTCCGCAGCACCGGCGCGATCGGCTCGTCGCTGCAGGCCGAGGTCGCGCTGGGCGTGAACGCCGAGGACCTCGCCCTGCTGGACAGCCTGGGCGACGACCTGAAGTTCGTGCTGATCACGTCCGCGGCGAGCGTGGCGCTGGCCGGCGGGCTGAGCATCACCGTGACGCCGTCGACGCATCAGAAGTGCGAGCGCTGCTGGCACTACCGCGCGGACGTCGGCGTCAATCCGGCACACCCGACGATCTGCGGGCGCTGCGAGAGCAATCTCTACGGCGACGGCGAGGCGCGGGCCATCGCCTGATCGGCGGCCGCCCCGGCGGCCGCGTCGAGCGTGTCCAGATCGACGTCGAGCTCGATCAGCTGGTGGAAGTCGCGATCCATCCAGTCGTGCGCCTGGACGGTCACGCGACCGCGGTGGAGGCCGGCGGGCAGGTGGGGGTTGTCCTCGCGGTGGAAGCCCACCGTCAGCGGCCCGGCGGATCGCCGCTGGCAGGTGACGGCATCTTCCATGCGCGTCCTGCGTCCTCCGCCGCAGCGGGGGTCGCGGCGCGCCCGCAGGACGATCTCCCGCTCCTGGCCGGTCACGGCATCGCGCACCCTCACATGGATCCTGCTGGGAAGGTCACTGCCGTTCCACAGGCCGGCCATGGGTCCCCGCGCCCGCTCTTGCGCAGGCACCGTGTAATAGACCATGCCGTGGGCAGCGTGCTCGGCCAGGTGGGGCGAGACGTAGGCCGCGGTGGTGGAGACCTGACCCCGCAGCAGATGGCGGATGTCGAGGTGGAGGGTCGCGCGCGCCCGACGGGAGCGGTCTGCCCCCGCAAGGACCTCCACGTCGAAGCGACCGATGTAGGCGCCAGGTTTCAGGCTGCGGTTGTCCTCCGCCCGGAACGCCACGTTCAGCTGGTTGTTGGTTGAGCCGGGGCACGGCGCCGCGTCCTCGATGGGTGAGACCCGGCACCCTGCATCCCGGTGCGCCCGGAGACGGATCTGTGCGGTCGCACCGGTGCGGGCCTCCCGCGCCTCCACGGTGATCATGCTGAGCCCGTTGACGCCCGACCATCGACCGACGGACGGGCCGGCAGCACCGTGCTGAGGCGGAATGACGAAGTGGATCGTTGCGCCCGACGGATCGCCGACATGGTTCCTGGACACGAACGGCGTCGAGGCGGTCACCGTCATGCGCTCGGACTGCCGCACGGCCGCGGGGAAGATGCCGTCGATCCATGCGGCGTAGCGGGACACCTGGGGAGCCTGCGCCAGGAAGACCGGCTCCCAGTACATCGAAGCCGCCACCCCTGCCACCTGCCAGTAACCCTGGTTCGCGCGCCACAACGCGGAACCGCTGTCGCCGCTGACGGGAAATGCCCAGGACGGGTGGCTCGCCCGCGGCTCATACGCCGTCACCACGCTGCGCCCTTGCGCGATCACATCGCTGACCAGGGCCTCACCGGTCACCCGACTTTGCGCCCGGGGGACGGGCACGTGCGTCGATCCCACGCCCGCCCGTCCGTAGCCCACGAAGTGGACGCTGTCGGACACCTGGAGATCGTCCTCGGCGATCGTCGGGGAATCGAGCCGACGGCCGCGCGCGTCGACAGGCGTCGCGACCCGTGGCAGCCGCAACACGGCGATGTCTTCGGACAGATACCAGCCAGGCCGGGTGCCCGGTCGATGGGGCGGCTTGACGGCCCACCCCTCTCCCTGCGCGATGACCTGACCGCGCCAGTCCCGGAAGGTCTGGCGATTGGCCGTCGCCTGACCGCTGGCCGCGTGGACGCAGTGCGCGGCCGTCAGCAGGTAGGTGTGCGGGCCTTGCTCGCCCAGCCAGGTGGCCGTGCATCGATCGATCATGCCGACGGCCAGGAACTGCGCGGACAGGCTGCGTGCGCGCAATTGCGCCAGGACGGCGGGAAAGGTCCGTTCGACCGCGTCCCGGTTCCCGCCGAGTTCGACGAACTTCGCCTCGCTGATCATCACCGCCTCGGCGTTCGTGGGGACGAACAAGCCACCGGACAGAGCGCCTGCCAGTCCCAGCACCGGGACGACCCTGCCCCCTCGACAATCTCTCACCGCGACTCCTTCGATCGACATGGAGCCGCTCAGTCGGTGGCGGAGGCAACCTGTGTCAGGCGTTTTCCCGTCGCGTCGGGAACATCCAGCCGAGGCCGTCGCTGGTGCCTCCGGGCACCGCACCGCGCCGCGGTCGATATTCGCATCCGATCCAACCGGCCCATCCCGTCACGGCGGCGATCTCGTCGATCGTGGTCAAGGCCCCCCGAAGGTCGAGCGTGCCCTCGTCCGGTTCGTGCCGGTCCGGCACGCCAGCAATCTGGCAGTGACCCACGCGGCCCGTGGGCAGGTAGCGGCGCAACTGTGCGACCACGTCGCCCTCGACACGCCCGCAGTGGTAGAGATCCATCTGGACTTTCAGGTTGGCCGCGCCGATGCGCTCGACGATCGCATGGGCCTCGTCCTGCCGCTGCAGCAGGTAACCGGGCATGTCGTGCGGATTGATGGGCTCGATCGTCACGGTGATGCCGGCAGGAGCCGCCCGCTCGGCGGCCCAGTGCAATCGCTGCTCGTAACGCGCGACGGCGGCTTCGCGATCGCCTCCGGCAGGCAGGAGACCGGCGAGCACGTGCACGCGCGGCGAGGCCACCATCGAGGCATAGGCAAGTGAACGCTCGACAGCTTCGCGGAAATCCCCTTCCCTGCCCTCCAGGCAGGCCAAGCCGCGTTCCCCCGCCGCCCAGTCCCCAGGCGGGGCGTTGATCAACACGAGGTCCAGGCCGTTCGCCGTGGCGCGAGCCCGTACTTCAGAAGCAGGAACGTCGTAAGGGAACAGGCACTCCACGCCAGCGAACCCGTCCCGGGCGGCGGCGTGGAAACGGTCGAGGAATGGCAGCTCCGGGTAGAGGAAGCCGAGGTTGGCGGCGAAGCGCGGCATGACCTCTAGTGTCACCGAGCCACGGCGCAAGATCGCCCGGGGCCGGCGGAGTGGCCTCGCCGGGGCGCCAACTCGCGCCGCTCACCTCCGGTTCGCTTTGCTCGAACAGACGGCGCCCCAAGTCAGTCCAGGGCTCGGCCACTCCGCCGGCCCCGGGCGATCTTGCGCCGTCCGTGAGGGTCAGCAGCAGCGGCCGGTGCGGGAGCTGTAGCGGGCCTCCTGGCGCTCGCGGAAGAAGGCCTCGTAGCTGAGCGGCGCCTGGTCGGGATGCGTGCGGGCCATGTGCGCCAGGTAGGCACCGTAGTCCGCACCGATCAGTTGCTGGCGCACGCCGCGGGCCATGTAACGTCCAGCCTGCAGCACGTCGGAGGCCGCCGAGAGCGCGGCCTGGGCCGCCTCCGCCGCCTGCTTAAGCATGACCGCCCGCCGTCGCGCCTTCAGGCATGCGCTCGAACGGCGTCTCGCGTACGGACGGCTTGCGCTCGGCGCGCGCCTTCAGCACCGCCTTCACGCTGTAGACAAGCACGCTCACGACCACGAACATGAACAGCGCGCACAAGCCCGCGTCCAGGCGGTCGTTGAAGATCACTCGCTCCATCGCCTCCAGGCTCTTGGCCGGTGCCAGCACCTTGCCCGCCGCCAGCGAGTCCGCGTACTTCGCGGCATGCGCGAGGAAGCCCACCTTGGGATCGTCACTGAAGATCTTCTGCCAGCCCGCCGTCATCGTGCAGATCAGCAGCCACGCCGCCGGCAGGATCGTCGTCCAGGCGTAGCGGTCCTTCTTCATCTTGAACAGCACCACCGTGCCCAGCAGCAGCGCCACCGCCGCCAGCATCTGGTTGGCAATGCCGAACAGCGGCCACAAGGTGTTGATGCCCCCCAGCGGATCGACCACGCCCTGGTACAGGAAGTAGCCCCACGCCGCCACGCACAGGCCGGTGGCAATCAGGTTGGCGGGCAGCGACTCGGTGCGCTTCAGGGCCGGCACGAAGGTGCCCAGCAGGTCCTGCAGCATGAAGCGGCCGGCGCGCGTGCCGGCATCGACGGCGGTCAGGATGAACAGCGCCTCGAACAGGATCGCGAAGTGGTACCAGAAGGCCATCATCGCCTTGCCGCCCACCACCTGGTGCAGGATGTGGGCCATGCCCACCGCCAGCGTCGGCGCCCCGCCGGCACGCGCCAGGATGGTGTTCTCGCCGACGTCCTTGGCCGTCTGCACCAGCATCTCCGGCGTGATCACGAAGCCCCAGGTGGACAGCGTCGCGGCGACCGCGTCGGGGGTGGCCCCCACCAGCGCCGCCGGGCTGTTCATCGCGAAGTAGACGCCCGGCTCGATGCACGAGGCGGCCACCAGCGCCATCACCGCGACGAAGGACTCGGCCAGCATGCCGCCGTAGCCGATGAAACGCGCGTTGACCTCGTTGTCCAGCATCTTGGGCGTGGTGCCCGAGCTGATCAGCGCGTGGAAGCCCGACACCGCGCCGCAGGCGATGGTGATGAACAGGAAGGGGAACAGGTTGCCCGACCACACCGGGCCGTTGCCGGCCGCGAACTGGGTGAACGCCGGCATCTGCATCGGCGGCGCGACGATCACGATGCCGATGGCCAGCGCGATGATGGTGCCGATCTTCAGGAAGGTCGACAGGTAGTCGCGCGGCGCCAGCAGCAGCCACACCGGGATGCTGGCGGCGACGAAGCCGTAGCCGATCAGCATCCACGTCAGCGCCTTGCCGTCGTAGGTGAACAGCGGCGCCCACGCGGGGCTCTCATGCACCCACTGGCCGCCGACGATGGCCAGCATCAGCAGCACGAAGCCGATGATGGACACCTCGCCGATGCGGCCCGGGCGGATGAATCTGAGGTAGACGCCCATGAACAGCGCGACCGGGATGGTCGCCGCCACGGTGAAGGTGCCCCAGGGCGAGCCGGCCAGCGCCTTCACGACGATCAGCGCCAGCACCGCCAGGATGATGATCATGATCATGAACGCGCCGAAGAGCGCGATCACGCCGGGCACGGTGCCCATCTCCTGCTTGACGAGGTCGCCCAGCGAGCGGCCGTCGCGGCGCGTCGAGATGAACAGCACGATGAAGTCCTGCACCGCGCCGGCGAAGATCACGCCGGCCAGGATCCACAGCAGCCCCGGCAGGTAGCCCATCTGCGCGGCCAGCACCGGACCGACCAGCGGACCGGCGCCGGCGATCGCGGCGAAGTGGTGACCGTACAGCACGTACTTGTGGGTCGGGACGAAGTCCAGGCCGTCGTTGTGCTTCCAGGCGGGCGTCTTGCGGGTGGGGTCCAGGCCCAGCACCTTGGTGGCCAGGAACAGGCTGTAGTAGCGGTAGCCGATCAGGTACACGCAGATCGCCGCGACGACGACCCACAGCGCGCTGACCGCTTCGCCGTTCGCCAGTGCGACGGTAGCCAGGGCGAACGCCCCGAGGATGGCCACGCCCGCCCAGGCGAGGTGGCGACTCATGTTCGACATCGATGTCTCCTTTTATGGTCGCGCGCCCCGGCGGCCACGAAGGACGACGGCGCACACGGGCTGTCTAGCCGCGGCAGTTTCCGTTCCTGTGCGGTTTCGCACATCCGTCGCGGGGACTAGCCGACCGGCGTAGGAGCGCTTAAGTGGAAACCCTCGGCGACGAACGCATGACATCCCCCAGGCGGGCCTCGCATCGCGCCGATGGCGGCGCCCGGGCGCGGCGGCGCGTCCGCCCCTCAGACGTCGTCGCGGTGGAGTCCGCGGGCATGCTCGACCGCGTAGCGGATGAGCTCCGCCTGGCCTTCGAGGTCGAGCTTGCGCTTGATGTTCTGGCGGTGCGTCTCGACGGTCCTGACGGACAGGTCGAGCGTGCGGGCGATCTGCTTGCTCGATTCGCCGCGGGCGAGCGCGGAGAGGATCTCGCTCTCGCGGGGGGAGAGGATGGGCCGCGGCTGCTGGCTGCGGAACATGCGCTTGGAGACGCCCGGGCTGAGGAAGGTGCCGCCGGCCGCGACCGCGTCGATCGCCGCCACGATCTCGCCGGCGGGCGCGTCCTTGAGGACGTAGCCGCGGGCGCCGGCCTGCAGTGCGCGCTGCACGTACTCGGGGTTGTCGTACATGCTGTACATCAGCACGCGCAGGTCGGGCACGCGCTCCAGCATCGTCTGCGCAAGCTGGATGCCGTTGTGGCCCTTGAGGCCGACGTCCAGCAGCACGACCTGCGGCTGCGTGGCGATCAGCATCATCATCGCCTCCTCCGCGTTGCCGGCCTCGCCGACGACGAGATAGCGCGCCTCGCCCTGCAGCCGCGAGCGCACGCCCTCGCGGACCAGCGGGTGGTCGTCGACCAGCAGGATGCGCACGGGCGCGGCCGCGCTGGCCGTGCCGGCCGCGTCACCGGCGACGGCGGGACTGGCGTGGCTCGCGCCGCCGGAGGAAGGGTCCGAACTCATGGGACGGGATTGTCGCGCGCCAGGCGACGGATCGCCGACAGGGGCACGACGGCCTCGACCTGCGTGCCGTGGCCGGGGCTGGACTGCAGGTCCAGCGCGCCGCCGATCGAGGCCATCCGTTCGCGCATGTTGCGCAGGCCGATGCCGTGGCTCGGATCGTCGCGTTCGGCGTCGGCGGGATCGAAGCCCGCGCCGTCGTCCAGCACCCGCAGCAGCACGGCGGCGTCGTCGCCTCGCGCGTCCTCCGGCGCGAAGTCGAGCGACATCTCCACGCGCGCCGCGCCGGCATGCTTGGCGACGTTCGTCAACGCCTCCTGCGCGACGCGGAAGAGCACGGTGTTGAGCAGTTCGGGCAGCTCGCGCGGCGTGCCGGCCACGCGCATCGACACAGGCACCGCGCCCGCCTCGTCGAACTCGCGCGCGAGGTGCTCCAGCGCCGCCGGCAGGCCCAGCGTGTCGAGCAGCGCCGGGCGCAGGCGGTGGGACAGCCCGCGCACCTCGCTGAGGCTGGCGTTGAGCCGCTCCAGCGCGCGCGGCAGCAGCGCGGTCGAGCCGGCCTGCTGCGCCGATTCGATCAGCAGCTTGGTCGACACCAGCGTCTGGCTGACGCCGTCATGCAGCTCGCGCGACAGGTGCGCGCGCTCGTCCTCCTGCGAGCGCACCACCTCGTGCGCCAGCGCGCGCAGCCGGGCCTCGGACTGGCGATGCTCGCTGAGGTTGAGCGCCAGCGCGCTCGCGCTGATCAGCGCCACGCCGAACACCGCGATCGCGGCGATGCCCCACATCGTCCGCGCGATGTTGGCCTGCGCCTCCCGGTCGAGCTGCTCCAGCGTCGCGCGGATGCCGTCCAGGTACAGGCCCGTGCCCAGCATCCAGTTCCAGCGCTCCATCGCGACGACATAGCCCAGCTTGGGCGCCATCTCGCCGCTGGACGGCTTGCGCCAGAGGTACTCGACATAACCGCCGCCCGCCCTGGCCTGCCCGACCAGCTGCTGGATCGTCGGCCGGCCCAGCGGATCGCGCAGGCCCCAGAGGTCGCGGCCGAGCAGCTCCGGCTGGCGCGAGTGCATCAGCACCTTGCCCTGCAGGTCGTAGACGAAGAAGTAGCCGTCTTCGCCGTAGTCCAGCGAGGACAGCAGCCGCAGCGCCTCGCGCTTGTCGCGCTCGACGTCGGCGGCGCTGGTCCCGGTGGCGGGCGCGGCAGTGGAAGCGGCGGTGGCCCCTGGCGAACGCGCGTACAGCGGCTGCAGCGTGCTGACGGCCAGCTCGACGTAGTGGCGGAGTTCGTCGCGCCGCGCATCCATGTAGGCGCGCTGCACGGCGGCATGCTCGCGGGCGAGCAGCTCGCGCTCCTGCTGGCGCACCGCCACCGCGATCAGCAGCAGCGAGGCGACCAGCGGCAGCAGCGCCAGCAACAGGATCTTCAGGCGAAGTCTCATGGGGTCCTCGTCGGGCCCGAACTGTAGCCGCACGGCGCCGGCGCCACGGGCGCTACAGTTGCGGGTTCCGCGCTTCCCTTCGTGCTGCATCCATGGCCACCAAGTCCCCGTCCTCGTCGAACAACCGCCTGATCCAGTGGCTGGCGATCGCCCTGCTGGTCATCGTGGCCGATCAGTTCACCAAGGTCCTGATCCTGCACAGCTTCCAGTACGGGGACAGCCACTACGTCCTGCCCTTCTTCAACCTGGTGCGGGTCCACAACACCGGCGCGGCGTTCAGCTTCCTGGCCGGCGCGTCGGGCTGGCAGCGCTGGTTCTTCGTCGGGCTCGGCGTCGCGGCGACGATCTTCATCATCTGGATGCTGCGCCGCCACGGCCACCAGACGCAGTTCGCGTGGGCGCTCAGCCTGATCCTGGGCGGCGCGGTGGGCAACATCGTCGACCGCCTGCTGCACGGCTACGTCGTCGATTTCATCCAGCTGCACTGGGCCGGCTGGTACTACCCGTCCTTCAACATCGCCGACAGCGCCATCACCATCGGCGCCGTCCTGCTGATCTGGGACGAGCTGCGCCGCGTCAAGCGCGGCTGAGCACGCGGCGCGCGGGAGCGCGCCCGCCCCGTCACGGCGTCGCGTCCCTGGGACCGAGGGTTCCCCCGGAGAAACGAGGCTGGCGCTCGCACGCCCGTCTGCGTAGCCTTGTGCGGAAGAGGAAGGGCGTCACGCGGGCGCGGCGGGCTTCGGCACGCCTGGGCCTTCGACGTGACGAAGTGGACATCGCCGCCATGGACAGGACACGGCCCACGGCGACAATCCGCTGCGACCGAACGTAACCAAGAACAGGGCCGACAAGGGCCTCGCCCCCATGCTCGACTTCTCCTGCCTGACCCACTATGACTGGCTCGATGTGCCCATGTGGGTCTACGACCAGGAGCGTCAGCGCAACCTCTGGGCCAATGCCGCCGCGCTGGCTTTCTGGCGCGCGGACAGCGCCGAGGAATTCCTCTCCCGCGACCTCAGCGACATGAGCCCCTCGGTGGCCGAGCGGCTGGCGGTGACGGCCGCCGACCACACGCAGGGCAAGCTGGTGCGCGAGCAGTGGACGCTGTATCCGAAGGGTCAGCCGACGACGGTGATGCTGGTCTCCCGCGGCATCCGCACGCCCGACAAGCGCCAGGTGATGCTGTTCGCGGCGGACTCGCTGGTCAGCGGCGTCGACAAGAGCCTGCTGCGCGGCGTCGAGGCGCTGCAGCACACCTCGGTCCGGATCGCGGTGTTCTCGCTGCGCGACGGCAGCGTGCTCATGCGCAACCCGGCCGCGGCGATGTGCTTCAACGGCCTGCGCAAGACCATCGGCGCGACCGACTTCAGCGCGATCTTCCCGGAACCCGACCTGGCGCGCCGCATCGTCGCGCAGGTGCGCGGCGGCCAGACCTTCGGCGCCGAGCTCGAGATCAACACCGCCAACGGCCGGCGCTGGCACGCCGTCGACGCGCGCCCGATGCGCGACCCGGTCAGCGGCGAGGTCGTGCTGCAGCTCAATGCGCGCGACGTCGGCGACTTCAAGGCCACGCAGGCGCAGCTCGAGGCCGCGCGCGAGGCCGCCGAGGCGGCCAGCCAGGCCAAGAGTTCCTTCCTGGCCAACATGAGCCACGAGATCCGCACGCCGATGAACGGCGTGCTGGGCCTGACCGAGCTGGTCCTGCAGACCGAACTCAACGAGCGCCAGCGCAAGTTCATCGAACTCGCGCACAGCTCGGCCAAGGGCCTGATGGTCATCATCAACGACCTGCTGGACATCGCCAAGATCGAGGCCGGCCGCGTGATCATCGACCAGGCGCCGTTCAGCCTGCACGACTGCCTGCGCGAGGCGCTGCATCCGCTGCTGCTGCAGGCGCACGAGAAGGGCCTGCAGTTGCACGCCCGCGTGCAGCCGGGCGTGCCGCAGCACCTGCTGGGCGACGCGCTGCGGCTGCGCCAGATCATGGTGAACCTGGTCGGCAACGCGCTGAAGTTCACCGAGAAGGGCGAAGTCCGCGTCGACATCCAGCGCGTGGACGCCGGCGGCGGCGACGAGCCGGTCCATGCCGGTCCGCTGCGCCTGCGCATCGCGGTGCACGACACCGGCATCGGCATGACGCGCGAGCAGATCGCGCAGATCTTCAGCCCGTTCACGCAGGCGGACGGCAGCATCACGCGCCGCTACGGCGGTACCGGCCTGGGCCTGACCATCGTGAAGCGGCTGGTGGAGCTGATGGGCGGCGAGGTGCAGGTGGAGAGCCAGCCCGGCGCGGGCTCCTGCTTCAGCTTCGAGGTCAAGGTGTCGCAGCCGCTGGTGCTGGACGAGGTGCTGCGCACCGAGACCGTGGACGTCGAGGTCCACGAGACGACGGCCGGATCGCTCGACGGCGAACCGGCCGCCGACTTCGCGGCCGACACCGTGCCCGCCGGGCTCGACGAGCTGCCGGTGCCGCGTCGCATC
The DNA here is from genome assembly GCA_946886855.1 of uncultured Roseateles sp. Next base: position 46,486 of record CAMPJJ010000002.1, read on the forward strand.
GTCACCGATGCGGCAGCGCCGGACGCGCGGGGTCTCCGCGACGACCCGCGCGACCCGCGCAACCCGCGCGACCCGCATGACCCGCGGGCCGACCACAGCGCCAACGATGCGGTGCTGGACGCGGAAACGGTGGCGGCCGATCTGGATCCGCCGCTCGCCAGCTCCGCCGGTTCAAACCAGCAGCACGCCTGAGCCCGTCGTCGTGCGGGCTTCCAGTTCGCGATGGGCGCGCTGGACCTCGTCGAACGGATAACGCTGTTCGACCTCGATCTTCACCGCGCCGCTTTCCACTGCCTGGAACAGGGCGCCCGAGATCTCCTGCGTCGCCTCCAGCGACGACAGGTGCACGAACAGCGAAGGCCGCGTCAGGTAGAGCCCCGACGCCGACAGCGCCTTGAGCGACACCGGCGGCACCACGCCGGACGCGTTGCCGAAGCTGACCATCAGCCCGAACGGTCGCAGGCTCGCGAGCGAGCCTTCCCAGGTCGACGCGCCGACCGAGTCGTAGACGACCTTCACGCCCTGGCCGCCGGTGATCTCCTTGACGCGATCGGCGAAGTTCTCGGTCGAATAGTTGATTGCGAATTCGGCGCCGTGGTCGAGCGCGAGCCGGCATTTCGCGTCGCTGCCGGCGGTGCCGATCAGCCGCAGCCCGAGCGCCTTCGCCCACTGGCACGCGATCAGGCCGACGCCGCCGGCCGCCGCGTGGAAGAGCACGTGGTCGCCGGCCTGCAGCCCGCCCTGCGGCAGCGTGCGCTGCAGCAGGTACTGCACCGTCATGCCCTTGAGCATCATCGAGGCGCCCTGCTCGAAGCTCAGGAAGTCCGGCAGTTTCACGACGCACCTGGCCGGCATCACGCGCGCGGTCGCATAGGCGCCGATCGGCTGGCTCGCGTACGCGGCGCGGTCGCCGGGCTTCAGGTGGGTCACGCCCTCGCCCACCGCCTCCACGATGCCGGCGCCCTCCATGCCGAGGCCGGTCGGCAAGGGCAGCGGATAGACGCCGCTGCGGTGGTAGATGTCGATGTAGTTGAGGCCGCAGGCCGCGTGGCGGATGCGGATCTCGCCGGGGCCCGGGTCGCCGACCTCGACGGATTCGATGGTCAGGACCTCCGGTCCGCCGGGTTGCGAGATGCGCACGGCTCTGTCGCTCATCAGGGTTCTCCTCAAGGGGGGATGTCGCTCGCGCGTCGCCCGACGCGCCGATCGCGGCTATCGTGCCAGTCTCGCGATTCCGGCGCATCGCCGCAATGTCCTTGACCCCACGACTGGCCCTGATGCTGACGCTGCCGCCGCTGCTGTGGGCGGGCAACGCCGTCGTCGGGCGTTCGGTCGGACCGCTGGTGCCGCCCTTGCTGCTCAATGCGACGCGCTGGACGCTGGCCTTCGTGCTGCTGGTGCTGATCGCGCGGCCCGCGCGGGCGCTGCTGCAAGACCTGGCCCCGCTGCGTGCGCGCTGGGGCTACTTCGCGTTGACCGGCGTGCTGGGCATGGGCTGCTACAACGCGCTGCAGTACCAGGCGCTGCACAGCTCGACGGCGCTCAACGTGACGCTGATCGCCGCCAGCCTGCCGGTCTGGATGCTCGCCGTCGGCGCCCTGCTCTACCGCGTGTGGCCGACGCGCCGTCAGCTCGCCGGCGCGCTGCTCTCGCTGGCGGGCGTCGCGCTGGTGATCTCGCGCGGCCACCTGGAGCGGCTGGCGCAGGTGCAGTTCGTCGTCGGCGACCTGCTGATGCTGCTGGCCGTGTTGAGCTGGGCCTTCTACAGCTGGCTGCTGGCGCGGCCGCCCGCGCACATGCAGGGCGAGCGCCGGCCCGACTGGGATTGGGCCGCGCTGCTGATGGCGCAGATGCTGTTCGGCCTGGCCTTCGGCTGGGCGTCGGCGGGCGTGGAGCAGGCCGTCGGCGTGCCGCCGGTGCAGTGGGGCTGGCCACTGGTCGCCGCGCTGGTCTACGTCGCGATCGGACCGTCGCTGATCGCCTACCGTTGCTGGGGACTGGGCGTCGCCCAGGCAGGGCCGACGCTGGCCGCCTTCTTCGGCAACCTCACGCCGGTCTTCGCGGCGCTGATGTCGGCCGCGCTGCTGGGCGAATGGCCGGCGTGGTTCCACGGCGCGGCCTTTGCCCTGATCGCGGCGGGCATCCTGGTGTCCTCGGCGAAGCGCTGAGGGCGGGGCTGTCGGATCGGCGAGGCCTGCGGCGCAGAGGCCGCGCCGGCTTGGCGAAACCGACGCCGATGCCGGTGCCGACGCCGACGCCGACGTTCAGAACGTGCCCGGGTAGGAACCGCCGTCGAGCAGGATGTTCTGCCCCGTCAGGTAGCCCGCGTGGGCCGAGCACATCAGCGCGCAGATCGCGCCGAACTCCGCCGCGCTGCCGAAACGTTGCGCCGGGATCGCCGACATGCGCTTGGCGCGCACGTCGTCGACCGGCTGGCCCGACTTCTGCGCGCCAGCGGCCATCGTCTTCTGCAGGCGCTCGGTGTCGAAGGCGCCGGGCAGCAGGTTGTTGATCGTCACGTTGCGGCCGGCGATGCGCGACTGCCGCGCGATGCCGGCGATGAAGCCGGTCAGGCCCGAGCGCGCGCCGTTGGACAGGCCCAGCACGTCGATCGGCGCCTTCACCGCGCCCGAGGTGATGTTGACGATGCGCCCGAAGCCGCGGTCCGCCATCCGGTCCACCGTCGCCTTGATCAGCGCGATCGGCGTCAGCATGTTGGCTTCCAGCGCGGCGAGCCACTGCTCGCGTTCCCAGTCGCGGAAATCGCCGGGCGGCGGACCGCCGGCGTTGTTGATCAGGATGTCCACCTGGGGGGCTGCGGCCAGCGCGGCGGCGCGACCGGCTTCGGTCGTGATGTCGCCGGCCACGGCGACGACCTGCACCGCCGGATTGATCGCGCGCAGCTTCGCGGCCTGCGCCTGCAGCGCTTCCTCACCGCGCGCGGTGATCACGACGTTGACGCCCTCGGCGGCCAGCGCCTCGGCGCAGCCCGCGCCCAGGCCCTTCGAGGCCGCGCACACCAGGGCCCATCTGCCCGTCAGTCCCAAGTCCATGTCGATCTCCGTTCTTGATTCGATCAGCGCCGCTGGCGCGCGAGCAGCCAGACGCCGCCCAGCACCAGCACCGTGCCCGCGACGACCCAGCCGGTCAGCGGTTCGTCGAGGATCAGCACGCCCATCAGTATCGTGGACATGGGGCCCACCATGCCGGTCTGCGCGGCGACACCCGCCCCCATGCGCTCGATCGCCATCATGACCATCAGCACCGGCGCGAAGGTGCAGGCCAGCGCGTTCAACGCCGACAGCCACCACACCGCGGGCGCCAGGTCCGCGAGCCCCGACACCGGCCGCGCCAGCAGGAACTGCGCGATGCACAAGCCGCAGGCCACCGAGGTCGCCAGCCCGGTGAGCCGCATGGCGCCGAGGCGTTTGACCCATTCGCCGCTGTAGACGAGGTACAGCGCATAGGCCACCGCGCTGCCGAAGACGAGTCCGCCGCCGAGCCACACATTCGCGCCGGCGACCTGCAGCTCGTGCCCGAAGACCAGCAGCACGCCGGCGTAGCTGACGGCCAGCGCGCCCGCCTGGCGCAGCGTCACGCGGCGTCCGAACATCGCCCACGAGAGCAGCAGCACGATGGTCGGGTTGAGGTACAGGATGAGCCGTTCGAAGCTCGCGCTGACGTAGGCCAGGCCCGCGAAGTCCAGGAAACTGGCGAGGTAGTAGCCGCTGAAGCCCAGTCCCAGCACGGCGAGCTTCTCGCGTCCGCTCAGGGCCGGCCTGCCGCGGCCGGCCCACCAGGCCAGCAGCAGGAACAGCGGCAGCGCGAGCAGCATGCGCAGCATCAGCAGGGTGATCGCGTCGACGCCGTGGCGATAGGCGAGCTTGACGATGATCGCCTTGCCGGAGAACCCGATCGCGCCGCCGACGGCCAGCAGCAGCCCGCTGAGCGGCACGCGCGGCGAGGCCGCGTCGGGAGGGGCGACCGGCGTCGCGGTGGGAGACCTGCTCATGCGGCCGATTCTAGGAACCGAGGTGCGCGCCGCATTCGCGAAGGGGCAATGCACGCTTGCCGTCCTTGTCCCTTCCCTGTCCCCTTCGGCGTGAATAGTTGCGGCCGCCGCTGCCAATGTGCGGTGCCCCCCTCAAGACCTGGCCCCATGAGGCCGAAGTCCCGCAAGCGCCTGCCGCCTCGAAGCGGACGGCGGTAGTGGGGATGAGGAAACGACAAGGGACCGCGCCTCGACGGACGCGACAGGTCCCGGACCTGCGAGGGACCCTGCCGATGAGGTACACCGAGAGCATCGCCGCGAGCGCCCAGGCGCTGCGCACCGCATTGCCGTTGATGTCCAGACAGCGCGCCGCGCTGCATCCGGTCACCTATGCCGTCTGGTACGAGCACGTGACCGCGATGAACGGCGCGCTCAGCCGTGAGCTGATGGGACTGACCCAGGACGGCGCGACGCTGGACGAGCCGCAGACCTGGGCGCTCTACCGCAGGCACATCGCCGAGCTCGACGAGCAGATGGCCGTCACCCTGGCGCAGGACGTCGGCGACGTGCTGCGCGGCGTGTCCGACTGCACCGACCAGGCCGGACAGCAGGTGCAGCAGTACGCGCGGGCGCTGCAGGGCTGGGAGCGCTCGATGCGCGAGGCGGCGCCGGGCCAGCATGTCCAGGTGCTGGCGGCCGCGCTGCAGGGCACGCAGGACATGGGCCACGCGATCCACGGCCTGATCGCGAAGCTGGAAGCGAGCCGCCAGGAAGTCGCCTCGCTGAGGCAGGAGGTCCACCGCGCGCGCAGCGAGGCGCTGCTGGATCCGTTGACGGGCTTGAGCAACCGGCGCGGGTTCGACCGCGCGCTGGCCGACTGCCTGCAGAGCCCGGACGCCGGCACGCCGACGGCCCCGTGCCTGCTGCTGGGCGACATCGACGATTTCCCGGCGCTGCGCGCGCGCCTGGGCGAGGCGCGCCTGAACGACACGCTGCAACAGGTCGCCAACGCCGTGCGCAGCATCGCGCAGAGCCACCACGTCGCCGCGCGCATCGAGGACGACGAGTTCGCGCTGCTCATTCCCGGCGCCGGCCTGCACGAGGCCTATACCCTCGCCGAACAGCTGCGCCACGGCGTCGGGCAGTTGCAGGCGGACGCCGACCGGCGCCTGAGCCTGTCGGTGGGCGTCACGCAGCTGGGCCGGGGCGACAGCGCGCGCGACTTCATCGGCCGCGCGGACCAGGCGCTGCAGGCGTCCCGCGCCCAGGGCCGCAACCGCGTGACCGTGCTGGCGGCGGATGAGCGTTTCGCCGCATGAGGCGGTCACCGTCGCCCCGCATAATCCGTCGTCACAAGGGATGGACTGAGGGACGGACGTGGCCCTGATGAAGACTTCTCTGCGCAGCGCCGTGATCCTGGCGCTGCTGGCGGGCCTGGCCCTGCCCACCGGCGGCGTGCTGCTGTACGAGCAGCAGTTGAGCCGCCGCGTCGTGATGGAGGATCTCCAGCGCGACCTGTCGCGCGTGTCGGAGGTGCTGGCGCTGTCGCTGGCCGAGCCGATCTGGCAGGTCTCGCCCGACCTGGCCGAGCCGATGGTCAAGGCGCAGGTCGACGATCCGCGTTTCGTCTCCGTGGTCGTGACCGAGAACGCCGCGCAGCAGGCCTTCGTCGAATTCCACCGCGGCACGCCCGACGACGCGATGACGCTCAGCGAGACGCGCCCCGTGCTGCGCGACGGCCGCGAGATCGCCAAGCTGACCGTCGTCATGAGCGCCGAGCCGCTGATGAAGCGCAAGCGCGACGACCTCTGGAACGCGCTGTGGCGCAGCCTGCTGACGCTGACCGTGTCGCTGGCGCTGATCCTCGTCGTGATGCAGCGCCGCGTCCTGCGCCCGATGGCGCGGCTGTCCGACGCGGCCGATGAACTCGCGTCGGGTCAGCTCGACAAGCCGCTGGCCTTCGGCGGCGAGGACGAGATCGCCCGCGTCGGCAAGGCGATGGAGCGCATGCGGCTCGCCTTGCTGAAGGCCTTCGACGACCTGCGCGGTCATGCCAGCACGCTCGAGGACCAGGTGGCGCAGCGCACCGTGCAGCTCACCGAGTCCAACGCCGAACTCACGCAGGCGCTGGCCAACCTCAAGACCGCGCAGCGCGAGCTGGTCGAGTCGGAGAAGCTGGCCTCGCTCGGCCGGCTGGTCGCCGGCGTCGCGCACGAGCTCAACACGCCGCTGGGCAACGCGCTGACGGTGGTGTCGGCGCTGGAGGACCGTTGGGTCAAGCTCGACCGCATGCTCACCGACAACACGCCGATGCGCCGCAGCCAGCTCGAGGAGCTGGCCAGGGACACGCGGCGCGGCCAGGACATCCTGCACCGCAACGTGCAGAAGGCGGCCGACCTCGTGCGCGATTTCAAGCAGGTCGCGATCGATCAGACCAGCGACACGCGGCGCGACTTCGAGCTGGCGCAGGTGGTCGAGGACGTGCTGGTGATGGTCGAGCCCAGCTTCAAGCACACGCCCTTCCGCATCGTCACCGACCTGCAGCCGGACCTGCACATGAGCAGCTATCCCGGCGCGCTCGGCCAGGTCCTCACCAACCTGCTGATGAACACGCTGGTGCACGCCTTCGAGGGCGAGACGCAGGGCGAGGTGCGCGTCAGCTGCCACCGGCTGGACGCGACGCAGGTGGAGCTGAGCGTCGACGACAACGGCCACGGGATGGATGCGTCCATCGTGCGCCGGATCTTCGACCCCTTCTTCACGACCAAGCTCGGCAAGGGCGGATCGGGCCTGGGCATGCACATCGTGCACAACATCGTGACCAACGTGCTGGGCGGCCAGATCGAGGTGATCTCCCGGCCGGGCGAAGGCACGTGGATGATGATGCGTCTGCCGGTCGACGCGCCGCTGCGCGCCGCCAGCGAGGACCGGGTCGGTTGACCGGTCCCCGGGTTCGCGACGCTGACTGCGTCGCGGCGGGCATCGCTTACTGGGAAGCGCCCGACGCGGCCACCGAGGCCGCTTCAGCCGGCAGCGCCGCGGAGGCCGCCGCCATCGCCGCCGAGGCCGCATCGCTCGCGGCCTGCTCCGCGTGACCGCCGGTCACGTCGTGCTTCTCGCCCGTCAGGTCGATGTTGCCGCCGCTCTTCATCAGCACGAACAGCGCGATGGCAGCGAAGACGATGAATCCAACGACGATTTTCCACATGGTTCCGAGGTCCTCTTGAGGTTGCCGGTCGCGACAGACTGACCGGATCGGAGGCCATTGTGGGAAGCGAGCCTGACAGCAGGCTGAGCGCCGGCTGTATCCAGGCGTGATTCCAGGCGATGCAGGTGCGGCTCAGCCGATCTGCTCGATCGCATAAGCGATCGCGCGCCAGGTCGGATCGCTGCTGGTGGACAGCACGCGCTCGACCAGCGGTCGCCAGGCATGCTGGCCGCCCGCCAGGCGGTCGACCATCGCGAACACCAGCGTGGCAGCGTCGGCCTCGCCGGAATGCTGCTCGCCCGCCAGCTCCGCGCGGCCCACCGACGCGTCGCCGCCCAGCAGCGCGCCGACCGCCATCAGCACCCTGACCGCGCGCTCGTCGCCCAGGTCCACCGCCAGCGCAGCCCCGATGGGCGCGGCCTCGTCGTGACGACCGATGCGGCTCGCCAGCAGCAGGCAGGCCGACAGGATGCGCCGCGCCGACCAGCCGGCGACCGGCATCGGCAGCACGGACGGGAAGCCGCCGCCGTTGCCCGACAGGGGATCGAACGGGGCGGTGCGGTCGAAGGAAGGCGGGGACTGCAGGTCCATGGTGTCTGCTCACGGGTAGCCGCTCTGCACGAGCCTGGCATGCGCCCGACGCGATGGAGACCCGCGTCGCGAAGTCTCCGCCCTCGACGCGAAGCGGCAGGACCGGCGGCGATCTTCCCGATGTCTTCGCAGTGCTGAACGCCGCTTCGGATCTGGCCGGCACCGCGAGCGCAAGTGCCCAAGATGGCCGCTTGTCGTCAGCAACCCCTGAAGGAGACCTGTCATGTCCGTGAGCTTCCAGAATCAACCCCTTGGCGGCCTGGGAGGCCTCGGTGGCCTCGGTGGTGTCGACGCCCTGGGCCAGGCGGGGGGCCTCTCGGGTCTGTCGCAGGCGCCGGGCGGCGCGGCCGAGATCCAGGCCAAGCTGACCGAGGTGATCCTCCAGATCCTCAACCTGCTGATCAACGAGATCATGAAGGCGCTGCAACAGCAGCAGCAAGGCGCGCAGGGCGGCGGTGGCGGTGGCGGCCCGTCGGGCGCTTCCGGCGCGGGCGCTCCGCAGGCCTTGGGGGGTCCTCAAGGCGTGGGCGGCCCTCAAGGCGCATCCGGCCCCGGCGGCCCGCAAGGGGCGTCCAACGCCTACCAACCGAACAGCGCCTTTCACGCGCAGCAACCGAGCGATGCCCCGCCGGTGTCGAACACCGGCTCGCCGTCGGGCGTGGGCGACGTGTCCTCGACGAGCGGCGGCAAGGGTCCGGCGGGCATGCCTGCGGAGCTGTGGAAGGACTGCCAGGAGGCGGGCAAGAAGACAGGCGTGGATCCCTACATCCTGGCGGCGCAGATGGAGAAGGAAAGCCAGTTCGGCAAGGCCCTGAACGGCAGCCCGAGCGCGGGCGACGGCCTGATGCAGGTGGAGCCCGGGACCCGCCAGGCCTACGCCGGCAAGTTCCAGGAAAAGATGGGTCACGCCTACGACCACAACGACCCGAAGGACCAGGTCGCCATGGCCGGCGTGATCCTCGCGGACAAGGGCGGCGACGCCACCAACATGCTGCAGAAGTACAACGGCGGCGACAACTGGGCACCGGGCGCGACCGACTCCTACGGCCGCGAGATCAAGGCGGCCGAATACGCCTCGTCGGTGCTGGCGAAGGCGCAGCAGATGAAGGCGGCGGGCTGATCCGCCGCACGGCGTCACAGGATGAGGCTGGTCCCTGGCGCCACCACCACCTGGATCGGGTCGGTCGACAGCACGTAGCGAAGGTCGATCGTCAGGTCGGGCGTGGCGAAATCGGCCCGCCCGTCCCAGTCGATCAGCAGCGACACCTCGTCGTTGTCGCCGACGACCTTGCGCAGGTAGGCGTCCTCGTCGCCCGGCGTGAAGCCGCGCAGCAGACGGCTGAGATCGAGACGATCGTCCTGGACGGAGCTGAAGTCCAGCACCGTGTCCTTCCCCCCCTGCTGCGGCAGCCAGGTGAAGGTATCGGCGTCGCCGCCGCCCATCATCTGGTCGTTGCGCGAAGAACCGACCACCACGTCGCGGCCGGCGCTGCCGATGATCAAGGTCTGCCGCTCCGATGCCGAATAGGCGAGGCGCTCGCCATTCAGCACCACCGCGTCGCCGGCGTCCATCCGGAGGGTCAGCGTCGATGCCCCGTTCTCGGCCGCCATGGCGGTCGTCAGCGTCACCGTGTTGGCGGCGCCGTTGTCCATCCACACCTGCTCGATGCCGCGCACCCCACCGGGGAAGGCGGAGAAATCCAGGGACGTCGCGCCCGAGAGATACAGCGTGTCCGTGCCGGCCAGCCCGTCAATGCGCATCACCGCGGGCTCGCCCGCATAGGTCAGCACGTCCTGCCCCCCGGAGCCGAGCAGCGCCTGGAGCTCGGGCGTGCTGTTGTCCTTGGCGAGGTAGACCATGAACTCGCTGAACATCGCCTGCTGGTAGTAGTTGCTGTCCCCGTTGGCGTAGGCGCCATGCCAGGCGAGTTTCCAGTCGGCCGTCGTCGAGAAGGTCGCGGGCAGGTCGGCGTCGGAGGCGACGCGCACGCCGTTCTCGTAGATCACCTGGGTGGCGTCGGTGAAGTTCAGATCGGGCATGCCAGCGCTGGTGTTGCCGCTGTGCGCCTCGACGACGACATCGTTGGACAGCCCGGTCAATGACGAGGTCAGCGGTCGCAGCAGCCTTCCGGTCGTTCCTTGACCGTACTCATTGACGTCGAAGATGTAGCCGCGATTCTGCGTGCTTTGAGGGTAGCTGGCGCTGAGGCGTCCCGGACCCGCTTCGCCCAGGTTGAAGAGCGAGCCGTTGCGACTGCCCTCGGATTGCACCTCCGCGTAAATCACCACGCTCCGCCAGTCGCTGGCGGCCACGCCGTCGGCGATGTAGTGGTCATCGTTGGCGCCATTGCGCCCGTTGTTCATGCTGAAGGCCACCGATCCGTCTGCGCGCGTCAGCACGGCGCCGCCGTCGACGATGACGCCCTGCTTGCCGGGGTTGTCCTGCACCATGTCGCGGTCGTGGCCCGACTGGTCGTACCAGCGCGTCACGTACCCCGTGCTCGATGCGTCCGTCCCGACGAAATCGAGCAGGGCCTGACGATCGAGCTTGCCGTTGTCGTCGAAGCCGAGGTCCATCTCCGCGTTGTCGGATGAGCGGCGGACACGGATCGCGTAGTCGTTCCGGCTGGGATTGAGATCGCGCAGTCCGTAGGCCGCCTGGAGCCGGTCGAGGTCCACCTCCTGGATGTTGCCGATCGCCACGCCATCTCCGATCGTTCCCGACGTCGGCGATGAGAGCTTGACGACCAGCTTGTCGTTGACTTCGCGGTAGTAGTCGCCGCGCACGGTGAAGGTGACGAACTTGCTCGATTCGCCCGCGGCGAACGCCACGACGCCGCTGTCCGCCCCGGTGTAGTCCTGGTCGGCCAGACCGGGCAGTCCGGCGGCCACGTTCTTCGCGGAACTCGCGGTCGGATCCACCGTGTACACCACGCTGCCGGGGGCGCTGAGGTCGCCCGAGCGCGACACCATGAACACGAGCTCCCGCGTGTCCGTGCGGCCTTCGATGACGTTCGCGTTCGAGATGTCGAACTGCGTGGCGGTCACCGAGGCGCTCCCGGTTCGGACGGTCGTATTGCCAGCCCAGTCGGTGCCGGTCACACGCACGCCGACGACGTCTCCTTGCGAGAAGTCATGGCGACCCCCTGCGACGGGATCGGCCGTGGCCATGTCGAGCATCCAGCGCCCCGTGGCGTCCGTCCTGGTGACGTAGCGGATCTCATCGCCGTTGCCCGGGTCTTGATCGGTGTCCAGCTCGATGGTGACCGGCACGTCCGGATCGGTGGTGCCCGCCAGCCGAGGCCGCGGCATCACCGCGCTCTCCAGCGCGAAGCTGCTCGCCGGCGGCGACGTGTCGATCGTCACCAGGGTCGGCGCGGACATCCAGGCACCGGCCACCGCACGGAACGGGTGCTTGCCGTCCGGGATCGCGGCGGTGTCGACGGTGCAGGTCCAGTGCCCCTGCGCATCCGCCACGGCGGTGCCGATGGTTTCACCCGGGTCGAGGGCGCCGTCCTTGTCGATATCGCGCAGGAGCGTGACCGCCGCCCCCGCGGCCGCGAAGCCGTGGAACACCAACGGCGACTCGGGCGACCCGTTGCGCTGGGTGATGCTGTCGTTGCCATGCATGCCGGTGTCCGATTCATGACTGAGCAGGATCACCGGCGTATCCACGGCGCTCACGTCCAGCGTCGTTGTCACGACCGTCGATGTGTTCCCGGCCCGGTCCGTGGCCGAGACCCCCACCGTCCGGACGCCGGGGCCCGCGTTCACTTCCGCGCTGTAGTTCAGTGCACGCAGCAGCGCGGCGGCCTCCTGTTCCTTCATCGGCGTATCGGCAGCCACCGTCAGCTCGGGCTCGCTTCCTCCCGACATCGTCAGCGTGAGGGTCTTGCCCGCCACGACTGCGCTGGAGCTCAGCGTCCCGACCTGCCCCAGCCGCAGCATGCCGCTGCGATCGCCGCCGTCCGCCTCGTTGAAGAAACCGACCCACTCGGCCCGGTCTGGCGACGACAGGTCGAAGGCGCCGTTCACCGGGGAAGCGAAACGCAGGGTCAGTCCCGTGACCTTGTCCGATTCCCTCACCCCGCCTGTCGCCGGCTGGGCCAGCGCAAAGGCCCAGGGAATGCCAGGCGTCACGGCGACCGCATGGTCGCTGCCAGGGGCCTTGCCGTTGAGGTCCACCACCGGGGCCACGCTGTCGACGACGAACTGCGCGCGGGCGTTGCTGCCGTTCATGTGCTCGTCGACGATCAGCACGTGGAAAGTGCGGTCACCCTGCAGCGGGTCCGGCTGGAGGTTGTCGAACCGAAGGCTGCGCAGCATCGCCTGGGTTTGCGCCTGGCTGGCCGCCGGGAGCTCGTCGGGGACAAACGAGAACGCCCCGCCCCGTCGGGTCATCCTCCAGGTCGTGTCATCGACGATAAAGCGGACGACCTGCTCGGTGAGCGGGGTGACGCTCCCGCCACTGACGCTGAGCAGCCGATCGTCCCGGCTGGCTCCCGCGCCGACGAGGTCGATCCGCACGCCGCGCATCAGCGCCGCAGGATCCTCGTGGTCGACCGTCATGTCGGCAGCGAACAGGGGCAGGCCCGGCTCCAGCTGCCGTATCGCCTCATCGATGTGGATGCCGGGACGCGCGCCGTTGAGGTCGAGTCTCGGCGGGCGCGTATCCACATCGATGGTGACATGCGAACTCAAGCTCCGATTGCCGGCCTGGTCCAGGTAGGAGAGATCCACGATCCGATCGCCGTTACGCGGCCGACCCTCGTCGTTCTGCAACCGGATGGCGCCAGCAGACCGGGCGGCCATGGCACCGGTCAGCGCATCGCCGTCCGTCCGCCACAAGGTCAGGCTGCGGGAGGCGGAGTCATAGCGATAGGACATGCCATCCACACCGCCGATGGAGACGTTTGTCCCGGCGGCATCGGCGTTCAGGGCGATCTCGCGATCGAATCGCAGCACATCATGATCGACATCCAGGCCATCGCCGCCCAGTTGGAGACGAAGCTCCTGCACGAGATCCGCTGCCGTGAGCGATCCCGCGACCTGCACCAAGGGCACGCCCGACGAGAGGCGCGTTCCGTTTGCCATCGTCGAGTGATCCTGTTGAACCCCTGCGGCATCGTCGAGATCGAGGATGTCAGTCTGCGTCTTGAGCGTGAAGGCCAGCGCGCTCGCCGGCCCGATGTTGCCCTGCGCGTCGATCTGTCGGACCTCCACGCCGTTGGCCCCTTCGGCAAACGCGGTCGGGTCGATGGCGGCGCCGCTGCCGGCCTGCCAGCCCCCGCCGCCGACGCGGTATTCGAAGGTCGCCCCCGGCTCCAGTCCGGCGACGGTGACACGTCCGTCATTGGTGAGCCCATCGGTGTCGACCACGCCGGAGTCCACCGCCAGCGCCAGCGTCGGCGCGTTCGTCGTCGTGTCCCGAGTGAAGCTGAGCGACTGCGCCGGGCTCACGTTGCCCGCGACATCGGTCTGGCGGACCAGCACCGTGAAGTCGCCGTCCGCGGTGAATTCGCTCGCGGCGATCCGGCCGTCCGCGTTGCCGGGGCGCCACTCGGTACCGCCGTCCAGGCTGTACGCCCAGTGGGCGCCGTCCTCGAGCCCGTCGATGTCGACCGTCGCATCCTGCGTCGTCCGGTCGCCGGCGATGCCGGTGTCGTTGTGCAGCCGCAGGCGTGGCGCCTCGACCTGGGTGTCGAGGGTGAAGCTGAGCCCCGCAACGTCGCTGGCGACGCCGCCCTGGACCGCGCGCACCTGCAAGGCGATGGGCCCGTCGCCGCCGAGGGTCGTCACCGGCAACTCATGCCCGCTGCCGGTCGACCAGGCACCGTCCCCGACGCGGTATTCCCACGCGGCCCCGGGCGCGACATCGCCGACGACCACCGTCGCGCGGGCCGAGGCCAGGCTCCCGTCGCTGCCCGAGCCGCCCCTGAGCGCGAGGCTCGGTACGCCCGGCCTGATCGGGGGAACGACGTCGGGGGAATCCGGGACCCCGTGATGGCCGGAGGTCCACGCCGCCAGCGCGCCGCCCAGCAGCGCGGGCACGATCAGCAGGCTGCGGTCGTCGATGGCGGCTCGCTCAGGGACCGTCTGAGCCGCCGGGTCCCCGGCGTCCGCGGCATCCGCCGCCTCTTCAGCACCGACAGCGTCTGATGCGTCTGCGGCACCGCCTGCGTCGGCTGCGTCGGCTGCGCCTGCTGCGTCCGCAGCCGCTCCCGCATCCGCAATGTGCGCGGGTTCCGCGTCCCTCTCCATCAGCGCGTCGACGGGTTCCTGCGCCGCGCCGGCGCGCGTCGCGATGCGCGGCGATCCGCTCGAGCGGCTGGCAATGCGCCTCAGGTTGACGTGCGTGACCGTCGCGTCCGGTGACTGTTCCAGAATCGTTCGAATGTCCTTCATTTCGTCGGCCCTTCGTGGAAAAGCCGGACGCTACGAGGACACCACCGTTCGGGTAATGGCAAGCCATTGCATTGACGTGTCGTTTACCAACTCAAATGAGCTAGCAAATACCAGTCGGCCACCCCGTTCTTGATGAGACAAGGAAAAAGGGCGGCCGAGAGGCCGCCCTTGTCGTCGAGGGCATCGGCGCCGGAGCGTCGATGCCATCGTGCTTGCGCTCGCTCAGTCGCGGGCGTAGATGTCCACGTCCTTGGTTTCGCGCACGAACAGCAGGCCGATCACCAGGGTGAGCGCGGCGATGCCGATCGGGTACCAGAGGCCGTGATAGATGTTGCCGTTCTGGGCCACCATCGCGAAGCTGATCGAGGGCAGCAGGCCGCCGAACCAGCCGTTGCCGATGTGGTACGGCAGGCTCATCGAGGTGTAGCGGATCCGGGTCGGGAACAGCTCCACCAGCATCGCGGCGATCGGGCCGTAGACCATGGTCACGTACAGCACCAGCACCGCGAGGATCGCGATCACCAGCGGCGTGTTGACCTTGGCCGGATCGGCCTTGGCCGGATAGCCCGCGGCCTTCATCGCGTCGGCCAGGTCCTTCTTGAACGCGGCGATCTTCTTGGCGCTGTCCTCGTCGAACTTGTGGCCGCCGGCGGTCAGGGTGGCGCTCGGCGCCTCGATGACCTTGTCGCCGATCTTGACCTGACCCGAACCGGCCGCGCCGGGCACCGTCTCATAGTTCGCCGCGGCTTGCGCCAGGGCGCGCTTGGCGATGTCGCAAGGCGTCGTGAAGTCGACGTCGCGCGCCACCGGGCTGCCCTGGAACGAGCACTGCGCCGGATCGGTCGTCAGCGTGATCTGCGCGGTCGCCTGGGCCTTGGCCAGGTCCGGGTTGGCCGCGTTGGTCAGCGCCTTGAACAGCGGGAAGTAGGTCAGGATCGCCAGCAGCAGGCCCGCCATGATGATGGGCTTGCGGCCGATCTTGTCGGACAGGGTGCCGAACACGACGAAGAACGGCGTGCCGATCAGCAGCGCGACGGCCACCATGATGTTGGCCGCGGCCGGATCGACCTTGACCACGCTCTGCAGGAAGAACAGCGCGTAGAACTGGCCCGTGTACCAGACCACGCCCTGGCCGGCCACCAGGCCGAATAGCGCCAGCAGCACGACCTTGAGGTTCTTCCACTGGCCGAAGGATTCGGACAGCGGCGCCTTGGAGGTCTTGCCTTCGGACTTCATCTTCTGGAAGGCGGGCGACTCGTTCATCGACAGCCGGATCCACACGCTGATGGCCAGCAGCAGGATGGACACGATGAACGGGATGCGCCAGCCCCACTGCGCGAAGGTCGCCTCGCCGAGCGCCGTGCGGGTGCCCAGGATGACGATCAGCGACAGGAACAGGCCCAGCGTCGCCGTGGTCTGGATCCACGAGGTGTACGCGCCGCGCTTGCCGTGCGGGGCGTGCTCGGCGACGTAGGTCGCGGCACCGCCGTATTCACCGCCCAGTGCCAGGCCTTGCAGCAGGCGCAGGCCGACCAGGATCACCGCCGCGGCGGGACCGATGGTCTCGTAGGTGGGCAGCACGCCGACGATGAAGGTCGACAGGCCCATGATCAGGATGGTCACCAGGAAGGTGTACTTGCGGCCGATCATGTCGCCCAGACGGCCGAACACCAGCGCGCCGAACGGACGCACGATGAAGCCCGCCGCGAACGCCATCAGCGACGCGATGAACTGGGCGGTCGGATCGAGACCGGTGAAGAACTGCTTGCCGATGATCGCGGCGAGCGAGCCGTACAGGTAGAAGTCGTACCACTCGAACACCGTGCCCAGCGAAGAGGCGAAGATGACCTTCTTCTCTTCGGCCGTCATCGGCGCATTGGTGGTCACTGCGCTTGCAGTTGCCATGGGATTGTCTCCTCGGGATTTCCCAGAGCCATCGACCGATGGCCCTTGGGGCGCGACTATCCGAGCGCGCTCTGACCCGTTTCTGACGACTTGCTTGCCCCTGGCTGACAAACCCGGGACCAACCCTCGCTCCGTGTTTCTCGATGCGGAATTTCGGTCCCTGTGCGCCGCAGCAAAGGGTATGTCCCTACGGCGACAGTCGAGGGCCAGGCCCGCTCAGCCGCGCTGCACGCCCACCGGCAAGGTGCGCGCGGCGTCCCACGCCGGACCGTCGAACCAGGCGTCGCCATCGAGGTAGGCGGTCAGCATGTCGATGGCATCGAGCCCCCAGAACAGCTTGCCGTCGACGGCCATCGTCGGCACGCCGAAGACGCCGCGCGCGACGGCGGCATCGGTGGCCTCGCGCAGCGCGGTCTTGACCTCGGCCGACGCGGGATCGCGCATCGGCGCGAGGTCCGCCGTCAGTGCCGCGAGCCGCTGCGGATCGGCCGCGTCGAGTCCGCCGCGCCAGACGTGGTGGAAGACGCGCTCGACCGCGTAGCGACCGGGCGTCTGACCCGCCGGCGCGGTCGCCCACAGCAGGCGCAGCAACGGCAAGGGATTGAAGGGATGGGCGGCCGGCAGGTCCAGCGGCACGCCCGACCGATGACCGAGCCACGACACCTGGCGGTAGGTCCAGTCGCGCTTGCCGGGTATCTCGGCGGGCCCCTTGTTGCCGAGCGACTTCAGCACGGCGCCGAAGAGGAGCGGCACATGGCGGACCGCGACGCTGCGACCGGCCAGCGCCTCTGGCAGCCGCTCGAAGGCCAGCGCCGCGTAGGGCGAGATCGGGTCGAAGTAGAAATCGATCGTGGTCATCGGTCGTCCCCGGTCATGCGCCCGTCGGGCCGTTCAGGTCTTGGGCAGCGGCTCGGTGGCGAGCGCGCCGTGCGCGATCAGCAGCGCGCGCCGTTCCGGCAACAGGTTGAGCAGCCGGATCCGGTCCTCGTCGGCGGACTTGCTCCAGCCGGCGATCTCGGGGATGGTGCGCGCGCAGCCGCGGCACAGGGCGGTCGGCTCGTGCATCTTGCAGACGTTGATGCAGGGCGAGGCGACGCGGCCTTCCGGGGTGCGCGCGGCGCTGTCCGCGGTGACAGGCGTAAAGGTCGAGGCGCTCACGACTGGGCCACCTCGATCACCGGCGCGCCGGTCAGAGCGACGAGCTGCTGCGGCGTCATCCGGAACACGCCGTTCGGATGGCCGGCCGCCGCCCAGATGGCATCGAAGCGGAACAGCTCCCGGTCGATGAAGAGCTGCGGGGGCGTCCCCTCCTCCGCCGGGAGGAAGCCCAGCGGCGACACGCCGCCGATCGAGAAGCCGGTGCGCGCCTTCACGTAGTCGGCGTCGGCGCGACCCAGCTTGCCGGTGTGGGCCTCGAGCTTGCGCTCGTCGACGCGCTTGTCGCCGGACGCGATCACCAGCACGGCGGCGCCGTCGGCCTTGCGCTTGAACACGACGCTCTTGGCGATCTGTCCCAGCGCCACGCCCAGGGCGTCGGCCGCTTCCTGCGAGCTGCGCGCGGAGACCTCGAGCCAACGGGGCGCGTGCTCATGGGACAGCGCGCGCAGGGCGGCGCTCACACGGAGGAAGCCGTCGGGGCGGACGGTGTCGGTCGCTGCGGCAGTCGCAGGGGAAGTCGAGTCGCTCATGCCGTGCATTGTGCCAAGGCCCTCCGCGACAGATGGGCGCATCGGCGCGAGACCGCACTTTAGGGCGGGCGCTCTCCTGCGGCAGCTGCCCTTGCGTTATGGTCCGCGCCCATGACCGACGTGAAGAGCCCCTTCGAGCCCGAGTTCACCACCGCGCTGTGCGAGATCTTCGAACGGCTGATCACCTTCAACCAGGTGCTCGGCGTGAAGATCGACGAGTTGCAGCATGAGATCGTGCGGGCGCACCTCCCCATGCGGCCGGACCTGATCGGGCATTACGCCCACAACCGTCTGCACGGCGGCGTGATCAGCGCGACGCTCGACTCGATGGGCGGGCTGGCGGTGATGGCGGCGATCGGCGCGCGTCATCTCGACGAGCCGCCGCAGCAGCGGCTGCAGCGCTTCGCCAAGCTCGGCACCATCGATCTGCGGGTGGACTACCTGCGTCCGGCCATCGGCGCGCTGTTCCGCTGCGAGGCCGAGGTGATGCGGCTCGGCAGCCGCGTCGCCAACACGCGCATGGCGTTCACCGATGAGCAGGGCCGCCTGCTGGCCACGGGAGCGGCGGCGTACATCGTGTCATGAACAAGATGCGGACGGCGCGCTGATGCGGTAGGCACAGCGCCGCGCGCCGGCCAGCAGATGCTCGGTGCGCTCGACGGTGAGGCCGGGACCGAGGCAGCGCTGGAACAGCGCCAGCTCCGAACGGCAGAAGCCCTGGCAGCTCTGCGCGGCGGCGCAGATCGGGCAGTGGTCTTCCACCAGCAGCCAATCCTTGCCGACCCGCTCGGCGCGCGCCATGTAGCCCTCTTCGGCGCGCAGGCGCGCGAGCTCGCGCACGCGGTCGCCGGTCGTGCGACAGCGGTCGAGCGCGGCGCGATAGTGCAGCTCGCTGTCGCGCTCGCGGGCGACGATCAGCTGGTCCAGCCCCGCCTCGCCGAAGACCGCGCGCGCCTGCTGGATCAACTGCACCGTCAGGTCGCCGTGCCGATCGGGGAATCGCCCGTGCCCCGCCGCCGTCAGCGACCACAGCTTGCGCGGCCGTCCGGCTTCGCCGCGCTGGTCGTCCTGCGCCTCGACCAGGCCCTGCGTCTCCAGCCGCGCGAGCAGCTTGTGCGCACCCATCGGCGTGATGGCGACGGTCGCCGCCAGCGCGGCGGCCGCCTGCGGGCCGCGGCTCTTGAGCGCGTACAGCAGCCGGTCCTCGTTGGTCTGGCTCATGAATGGCGCCTCGCGAACCGGATGAAGCCGAGCGCCGCGCCCAGGCACATCGTGCCGCCCAGCAGCATGATCCAGCGGGCCGACAGCATGCCCAGCGCGCCGCCGATCAGCGCGATCAAGGTGTTGGACAGGCAGAACACCGTCGTCAGCAGGCCCATGACACGGCCCTGGCCGTAGGCCGCGAAGCGGTCCGACATCCACGCCGGCATCAGCGCGTTGTAGAACGACAGCGGAATGCCCAGCAACGGGATCAGCGCCAGGCCCATCCACGAGGGCGCGAGGCTCAGCGCCAGCAGCCCGATCGCCGCGACGACCGCGAAACGCGCCGACCGGTGCAGCGGCGTCGGACCCGAGCCGATGCGCGCCGCGAAGACGCTGGCCGCCGTCATCGCCGCGCACTGCACCGCGGTGACCAGCGCGATGCCGCGGCTGTCCAGGCCGGCCTGCTGCAGCATCCACAGCGGCGCGAACTCGTACAGCGCGTTCACGCCCAGCGTGTAGGCCAGCTGCAGCAGCGCCAGGTGGCGCAGCACCGGGTCCTGCGCGATCAGGCCCAGCGACTGCTGCCGTCGCATCGCGGCGAGCATCCCGCCTTCCGGCTTGGCCACCGGCCGGTCGTCGGGCAGGCCGACACCGAGCAGCACCAGGCACGGCAGCATCACGACGGCGGCGACGATGAAGGGCACCGCCTCGCCCCAGGGCAGCGTCAGGCCGCCGAGCAGCGGTCCGACCAGCCAGCCGATGTAGAGGCTCGCGTTGAGCCACGCGAAGCTGCGCGTGCGCTCGAGCTGCGGATGCCAGTCGGCCAGCAGCGCCCGCACGACGGCGACGTTGCCCTCGGTCAGGCCCGTCGCGAAGCGCGAGAGCACGAACAGCGGATAGTCCCGCGACGCCAGCGCGAAGGCGCTCAGGCCGTAGCCGACCAGCGTCGCGGTGATGGTGACGCTCAGCACGCGGCGCCGGCCGTAGCGGTCGGACATGGGCCCGATCACCAGGCTGCCGACCAGGATGCCGGCCGGGTTGACCGCCAGCGCCAGTCCCATCAGCAGTTCGGGACGCAGGCCGAGGAAGTGGGTGAAGTCGTCGACCGGCCCGCCGACGAAGATCGGCGCCAGGATCGGGTACGGCAGCGCGACGCCGGCCGTGCTCATCAAGGCCAGCGCGCAGACGGCCCAGAGCAGCAGGTGCGGATGGCGCAGCGGCGCCGGCGACACGGCGCCGGTCGAGTTCGAGTTCGAGTTCGAGTTCGAGTTCGAGTTCGAGGTCGAGGTCGAGGTCGAGGTCGAGGTCGAGGGAGCCTCGGCGGAATCGGTGGAGGACAGCACGGCGCTCATTGTGCGGCCCCTTCCGCGCGCAGACACAAGGCATAGCCGGGCCAGCCGCGATGGCGCCATTCCTCGCGCGCGGCGTCGGCGACCTTGATGCGGTGATCGTTCATCGACGCGTGCAACGACGGCAGTGCGCGGCTCCAGTCGTCCTCCGTCGCCTGACCGGCGTGCACCAGCGCCCAGGCTGGCGCAGGACGGCGCTCGGACAGATAGGTGCCCAGCCACGCGCGCCAGACGGTGCGCAAGACCTGGCCCTCGTCGATGTCCACGCCGCGCGAGGCGGCGGCTTCGAGCAGCACACGAACCGCATGCGTGCCGGTCACCAGGTGCAGCGAGGCGAACTGATGCCGCGACAGATAGACCGCCAGCGAGGCTTCGGCCAGCCCATCGAGCGTCAATCGCGGGCGCGCCACGTAGCCGTCGAAGCCCGGCAGCATCGCCGCGTGTTGCATCCGCGTCGTGATCAGCGTGCCCGGCATCGCCGGCATGGCGAGCGCGGGATCGGCACGCACCGCATCGATGACCTCACGAAGGCTTTCATGCCCCTGCCCCGCTGGCACCGGCGCGCCGAGCGGGCTCTCCAGCCCGATCGTCGTCCTCAGCGCCGCGTCGAGTTCCTGACGATGCCCCGACTGCAACGCATAGGCGAGCCGGATCGCGACATGGAAGGCCTGCGCTTCGGGCGCGGCCAGCACCCGGCGCAACGCGTCCTCGACGGCGGGCGGCGGCACGCCGTCGTCGTCCGCGGGCCGCGACAGCGGCGTCCAGTGGTCGATGTGGCGCTGCATCGCCTCGCGGGGCGCCTCCAACCGGGCCAGCGCGCCGAGCGCCATCGGCAGATGGTTGAAGAGCGGCAGCGCTTCGGTGCCATACATCGGACCGGATTTCACCGACTGGTCGAGCGCCTCGTGCAGCCCCGCCGGCCAGGGCGAACCTTTGAGCTCGAGCGCATTGCCGTCGGGATCGAACAGGTACAGCGACGGACCTTCACCGTCCGCGCCGTAGCGCGAGCCGTAGGCATCGACGGTGACGCCTTGCGATGTCAGCCAGCGGCGCAGCGCGGGCTCGTCGAGCGTTTCGACGCGCAGGCAGAAGTGGTCGACGTTGCGCCCCTCGGCGCCGGGTCCCGCACCGCCGACGCGGCCAAGCTTGCCCTCTAGCGGCACGAGGTCGATCAACTGGGCGCCGGCGCGCAACTGCACGAGTCCGATGTCGTCCTGCCGCCGCTCGACGCTGCACCCCAGCAGGTCCACGTAGAAATGCAGCGCGGCCGGCAGATCGCGCACACGCAGCACGAGGTGGTCGATTCCCTGGATCCTGATCATGGTGACGAGCTCCTTCTTCTGGCCGCCATCATCGCGCCGCGCTTCCAATAAATAAACTTTTAGTTGATTAACATGCAGGGCAACAGGGAGACCCGACAATCGGGCCCATGGCTTTCCGACCCCTCCCCCTCCCCGACGCCATCCCGGGCCGGCTGTGGCTGCAGTCGATGCCGGGCCGCCGCGAGTCCTGGGGCGCCTTCCTCGACGAGGCGCGCCTGAACCAGCTCAACGTGGTGGTCTGCCTCAACCCGCTCGAGGAAGTCGCCGAGCTCTCGCCGCCGTATCACAAGGCGATCGCCGAGGGCCGGCTCCCCTTCCGCTGGCTGCACGTGCCGATGCGCGATTTCGGACTGGCGTCCGACAGCGCGGCGTTCCGCCAAGGCGTCGAGCACATCGCGCAGGGCCTGCGCATGGGCGACCGCGTGCTGCTGCATTGCGCCGCCGGCATGGGCCGCACCGGCACCATGGCCGCGTGCGTGCTGAAGCGGCTCGGCGCGCCCGCGGACGAGGCACTCCAAGCGGTCACCGCGGCCGGATCGAATCCGCAGTCGGCGCTGCAGTCGGGGTGGATCCACCAGTTCTGACCCGCCCACGCTGCCCGCCTGACGGGCGCGTGCGCCGCGCAGGGCTTCAGCGTTCCGGCCAGCGCCAGGGCGGTGTCTCGTCCAGTGGCATGTCCGGCAGACGGGTCTCGCCGAATTCCTTGCGCAGCTCCCAGGAGCGGCACTCGGGCTGTTCCTCCAGCGCGCCGATCAGCCGCTTCGCGTGCGACACCACGATCATCTGGCTCTGCCGGCTGGCCGTCGCGATGAGGCGTCCCAGCGCCGGCAGCAGGTCGGGATGCAGGCTGTTCTCAGGCTCATTGAGCGCCATCAGCTCGGGCGGCCGCGGGCTGAGCAACGCCGCCAGCAGCATCAGGTAGCGCAGCGTCCCGTCGCTCAGCTCAGCGGCGTCCAGCGGTCGCAGCAGACCAGGCTGCCGCATCGACAGCCTGAAGCCCGCCTCGGTGCGTGCCACCTGCACCGAGGCGCCGGGGAAGGCGTCGTCCAGGCAACGGTACAGCATCGCCACGTCGCCGATCGCGACGATGGTCTGCCACGCGGCGGCCAGGTCGGCGCCGTCGCCCGCCAGCACCGGCGTGAAGGTGCCGACACGCACGCGCCGCGCCGGCGCCTCGGCGTCGGTGCGCAGGCTGTCGTAGAAGCGCCAGCCGCGCAGGCGCTCGCGCATCGTGATCATCTCCGGCGCCTGCGCGGGATCCGCGTGCTGGGACAGCATGCTGTCGAAGCTCGCCAGCGGCGTGTCCACCACCGACCAGGCGCGACCGTCGCGCACCTGGAGCAGCACGTTGCGCCGCTCCACCAGCGCGGACGCCGGCCGGTACAGCGTTCCCGCCCACAGCGCCTCGCGCTTGATCTGCGGATCGTCCTCGAACAGCGCTGGCGCCCCGGGCTGCGGCAGCCCGAGCTCGATCGAATAGCCGAAGTCGTCGCCCGCGACGCCGAGCCTGAGTGCCACCGGTCCCTTGCGCACGGACGCCTCGATGGGCTGCTCGCCGGCGCGCATCGCTCGGCTGATCTCTTCCGGACCGGCCCAGCGCGTCGAGGTGAAGCCGCCCTCGTTCGCCAGCGCCGGCAGCACCCGGTTCTGCGCCGCGTCCGCCAGCAGCCGCAGGGCGCGATAGAGGCTGGACTTGCCGCTGCCGTTGGCGCCGGTGACCAGCGTGAGCTGGCCCAGCGGCAGGCGCAATTCGCGCAGGGAGCGGTAACCGGAGACGGCGAGGACTTGCAGCATGGCCGCCGATGATACGGAGCCGACGCGACAATGCGGCCATGCAGGCGTCGATGCTCCAGCCCTCCTTCCCTCAGCCCGTGCGGCATGCCGATGCTTGGCGTGTCGTCGTCGACAAGCCCTCGGGCCTGCTGTCCGTGCCCGGCCGCGGCGAGGACAAGCAGGACTGCGCCTGGGCACGCGTGGCGGCCACTTTCCCGCACGCATTGATCGTGCATCGCCTGGACCAGTCCACTTCCGGCCTGATCGTCTTCGGACGCGGCGAGGCAATGCAGCGCGCGCTCAGCGAAGCCTTCGCCGCCAGGCTCGTCGACAAGCGATATGAAGCCGTGGTGGCAGGCCTTGTCGAGCGCGACGCGTTCGAGATCGACCTGCCGCTGATCGTCGACTGGCCGAACCGGCCGCGCCAGATGATCGATCACGCGCGCGGGAAACCCAGCCTGACCCGCGTGCGGGTGCTGCGCCGCGACGTCGCGGCGGGCACCACGCGCGTCGAGCTCGAGCCGGTCACCGGCCGCTCGCATCAGCTGCGCGTGCACCTGCTGGCCGCCGGTCACCCCATCCTCGGTGACGCGCTGTACGCGCCGCCGGCAGTCCTCGCGCGGGCCCCTCGCCTGCTGCTGCATGCGCGGGACCTCCGCCTGCCGGCGGTGCTGGACGCGCCGGCGCTCTCACTGCATTCGCCGCCCGACTTCTGAGCGCGCTGCGCGCGCCTCCCCTTCGACCCAGGAGCATTCCCCCATGTCCACGACCCTTTCCCATGCAGCCGCCGAGAAGGCCGCCAACGCAGCTTCCAACGACGCTTCCCAGCCGCGTGCCCTCACGATCATCACCGGCAGTTCGCGCGGCCTGGGCGAGGCGCTGGCGCGCCAGTCGCTCGAAGCCGGCCATCTGGTCGTCGGCATCGCCCGCGGCCGCAGCGAGTCGCTGGACCGCATCGCCCTTGAGCGCGGCCTGCCGCTGCAGCAATGGCAGGCCGACCTGTCGAGCCCGCTGACGATCGCCCACCATCTGGCCGACTGGCTGCGCACGCAGCCGAGCGAGTGGGCGAGCGCCACGCTGATCAACAACGCCGGCGTCGTCACGACGCCCGGCCCCGTCGACGGCGAGTCGCTGGAGACGCTCTCCGCCTCGCTGCGCGTCGGCCTGGAGGCGACGGTGCTGCTGAGCGCGGCCTTCCTCGACGCCACCCGCGCGTGGCCGGCGGATCGCAAGGTGCTGAACATCTCGTCGGGCCTGGGCCGGCGCGCGATGGCCGGCAGCGCGCTCTACTGCGCCGCCAAGGCCGGCATGGACAACCTCAGCCGCGCGATGGCGCTGGACGAGGAGCACAAGGCCGCCAAGGGGGAACGCGCCGCGCGCGTCGTGTCGCTGGCGCCCGGCATCATCGACACCGACATGCAGGCGCAACTGCGCGGTGGAGATGCCTCGAAGTTCCCGGACCGCGACCGCTTCGCCGCGTTCAAGGCCGAAGGGCAGCTGGCCAGCGCGGCAGACACCGCGGCGCAGGTCCTGAAGTTCCTCGCCGGAAACGACTTCGGCCAGCAGGTGCTGGCCGATGTGCGGGACGCCTGAGCCCGCGCCGGGTCAGCCGACGAGGTTGGCCAGCGTCAGCAGCGCCAGCAGCAGCATCCACAGCGTGACCGAGCGCCACACCAGGCCGACCACGCTCTGCAGGTGGCCGAGTTGCGGCGGCACGCCGGCCGTGGAGCCCTCGGCGCGCGTCGCGTCCATGTCGCCGCCGGACTCGAAGGTCTTGCTGCGGTCCGGCGTCACGCCCGGCGCGGCGCTGCCGCCCAGTTGAACGCCGACGGCGCCCGCGGCTGAGGCCAGGATGATGCCCTCGTTGTCATGGGCCCACAGCGTCGAATCGCGGCGCCAGGAACTCACCGCCTCCTCGAAGTTGCCCACGATCGCGAAGCCGGTCGCCGTCAGGCGCGCGGGGATGTGGTCGATCATCCCGAACAGCTTGCGCGAGAGTTCCATCAGGCGCTCGTTGGTCGGCGCATCCAGCGTGCGGCTCTTGAAAGCCCAGTAGCGGCCGGCGAATTCGGCCATCCGGTACAGCACCGCGCCGGCCGGGCCCAGGCCCAGCGTCGAGAACAGCACGAACCAGAAGAACACGCCGAAGACATGCCGGTGGGCCGCGAGCAGCGAGTGCTCCAGCACGTGTCTGAGCAGCTCGGTGCGCGGCAGCTCGCTGGCGTCCAGGTGACGCCATTCGGCCAGCAGGCGGCGGGCCTCGAGTTCGTCGCCACGCTCCAGCGCGTCACGGATGTCGGTGAAGTAGTGGCTGAACTGGCGGAAGCCCAGCGTCAGGTAGAGCACCAGCACGTCCATCGCCAGCGACAGCAGCAGGCTGTAGGGCCGCACGAGCGCATAGATCGCCCCGACGAGCAGCGCCGGACCGACGACGGTGATCGTCCACACGACGGCCGCATGGTGCGACCGGCCCGCGTCGAAGTTGCGCCCGGTCCAGCGCACCCAGGCGATCATGCCTTGGTGGACCGGATTCCCGTGCGGCAGAGGCTTGAGCTGCTCGCACACCAGCGCCAGCAAGACCGCGAAGAAGTTCATGGCCCGGGATGATAGCGGCCCTCACACCGTCGGAAGGGGGATCGGCGTCCCCGCCCCGTGACCAGAGGTCAGCCCTGCAGGAAGCGGTAGAGATTGCGCAACATCGCGGCGGTCGCGCCCCAGATGAAAAACTCCTTGGCCGCGGCCGCCGTCAGCGTCGCGTCGGGCTCCGCGTTCGACACCGCAAGACCTGGCCCCGTCCACGGCATCGAGAGGAACTGGCGACGCCCCTTCAGCGGGCCGCCGTCCACCTCCGCCTGGCCCGCGGCCTCCCCGGCCGGGTCGTACGCGAAGGTGTGGCGCTGGTGGTGCGCGGGATTCATCAGGAATTCCAGCGGCACCTCGAAGGCCTCCGCCACCTCGAAGGCGTCCAGCCGCAGCGAGAAGCCCGGCCGGATCAGCGCCACCACCGGCGTGACCTCGTAGGCCGTCACCGTGCGGTAGACGGGAAGTTGCCCGATCAGGTCCACGAAACCCTCGTCGAGACCGATCTCCTCCTCGGCCTCGCGCAGGGCGGTGCGTTCGGGCGAGCCGTCCTCCGGCTCGGCGCGGCCGCCGGGAAAGCTGATCTGCCCGGCGTGGTCCCGCAGGTGCGCCGTGCGCTGCGTCAGCAGCACATGCAAGCCTTCGGCGCGCTGCACCAGCGGAATGAGCACTGCAGCCTGCGTCGTCGTCCGGCCGGGAAAGAGGCCGCCGTCGCCGGGAAGTTCCGGTTCGATGCTGAGCGGATGCAGGAAGCGCTCCCGCAACCAGGCCGGCGTCAGGCGCTCGCGGGGGACGGCGGGGAGATGCGAATCGGTGCCGGTGACGGGGATGGCACGGGGATCCTGGATGGCTGGACGGCTGGCGGGACGGCTGGCGGGACGGCTGGAAGGAGGCGTCGGCATGCGGCAGGGTCGTCCGGTGTGCCGGACTTGTTCGTGGGCGCTAGAGGCGCGAAGCCCTGATTGGACGCCAGAAACGACAAAGCCGCTCCGGGCAGGGCCTTGGAGCGGCTTTGGGGGGTGGCTTGCGCCGAGGATCAGGCCGACTTGATGGCCAGCTTTTCCTTGATGCGCGCCGACTTGCCCGAACGCTGACGCAGGTAGTACAGCTTCGCGCGACGGACGTCGCCGCGACGCTTCACTTCGATCGAAGCGATCAGCGGGCTGTACAGCTGGAACGTGCGCTCAACGCCTTCGCCGCTCGAGATCTTGCGGACGATGAAGTTGGAGTTCAGACCGCGGTTGCGGCGGGCGATGACCACGCCTTCGTAGGCCTGCACGCGCTTGCGGGTGCCTTCGACGACGTTCACGTTCACGATCACCGTGTCGCCGGGGGCGAACGCGGGGATGGTCTTGTTCAGGCGAGCAATTTCTTCTTGCTCAAGGGTCTGGATCAGATTCACGAGGATCTCCTGTGATCTTGCCGGCGCGAATCAGGATGATTCCAGGTCTGGCCGCCATCGAATGAATTCTTCGGCACCGCCCGCGTGGGGATTCAACCAACAGTGTCCAAGCACTGCCCTTGCCCCATCAGCCCAGTAGAGGATCGGAAAAACCCGCGATTATAGACGTGCCGGGGCGATCGTCAAACTTCGCCTGTGCCGCCGCCGGTTTTGCCGGGCGCTTTACCCGTCGATTTGGACGGCGCCGGCTGCAACGCGGCCAGGAACTTCTCGTCCTTCTTGTCGAGCTTGCCGTCGCGGCGCGCCGCCTCGATCAGCTCGGGCCGGCGGCGTTGCGTCAGCGCCAGCGACTGCTCGCGGCGCCAGCGGGCGATCTCGGCATGGTGGCCGGACAGCAGCACCGGCGGCACCGGCAAGGGACCTTCGGGCGTCTCCAGGACTTCGGGACGGCTGAAGTGCGGACAGTCCAGCAGTCCGTCGGAGAAGCTGTCCTGCTGGTGCGAGGCGGCGTCGTTCAGCACGCCTTCCTGCAGCCGGGCGATCGCATCGAGCATCGCGATGGCGGGCAGTTCGCCGCCGGACAGCACGAAGTCGCCGAGGCTGATCTCCATCGTCACGTGGCGGTCCAGCACGCGCTGGTCGATGCCTTCGTATCGGCCGCAGAGCAGGATCGCGCCCTCGCCTTGCGCCAGCTCGCGGGCCAGTGCCTGGTCGAGCTTGCGTCCGGTCGGGCTGAAATGGATGACGGCGGGCGCGCCGGGATGCGTGGTGGCGCGATCGGCAGTCACGGCCGCCAGCGCGCGCTCCAGCGGCGCGGCCAGCATGACCATGCCGGGACCGCCGCCGAAGGGGCGGTCGTCGACACGGCGGTAGTTGTCCTCGGCGTGATCGCGCAGTTGCCAGAGTCGCACGTCGACCTGTTTGCTCTCATACGCGCGACGCGTCACGCCGACCCGCAGGAAAGGGTCGAAGAGCTCAGGAAAGAGGGTGAGGACGTCGAAGCGCATGGGCATCAGGCCCGGCGGCTTCAGTAGTCCAGGTCCCAGTCGACCGGGATGACCTTGGCGGCCTTGTCGACCGTGCCGACAAACGCGTTAACGAACGGGATGAGGATTTCCTCGTCCGGCTTGACCGGCGCGGTCTTGCCGGCAGGCAGGATGCGCAGCACGCAGTGCGGACCGGTGTCGATCAGGTCGATCACCTCACCCAGCGTCTGGCCGTCCTTGTTGACGACGCTCATGCCGATCAGGTCGATCCAGTAGAACTCGTCCTCTTCGGTGTCCGGGAACACGCTGCGCGAGACGAAGATGCGGGCGCCCTTGAGCGCCTCCGCACCGTTGCGGTCGGCCAGGCCTTCGACCTGGGCGACGATGCCATCCGCATGGTCGCGGACGGACAGTACCTTGAGCACGGGGGGCACGACATGCGGCTTGCCCGGCAGGGCCTTCTCGCTCGGCTTCATGAACCAGCGGCGAGCGGCGAAGAGCGCCTGGGCATCGGGGGAATGGCTGAGGATCTTCAGCCAGCCCTTGATGCCCCAGGCGTCCAGCACGCGCCCGACTTCGATGGCGTCCTCCGGAAAGGCCGGAGCACTCTCGATGACGTCGTCGGGCGCCTGCTTCATCTGCTTAGATCCGGAGAATCAGGCAGCGACGGCGGCGGCCGGAGCGGCAGCCGACTTCTTGGCCACGTCGACCAGGCGGGCGACGGCCGGCGACAGCTGGGCGCCGGTGCCGACCCAGTAGGACACGCGGTCCTGCGCGACGCGCAGGCCTTCGGCGTTGCCGGTGGCCACGGGGTTGTAGAAACCGACGCGCTCGATGAAGCGGCCATCGCGACGATTGCGGCTGTCGGTCACGACGATGTTGTAGAACGGACGCTTCTTGGAGCCACCGCGGGAGAGTCGAATAACGACCATGATCTATCCTTCAGGTTTTGAGCGTTCCACCGCACCAGGGAGACACACAGGGGCAAGCAGACAAATGGGATCGACCCTCGGATGGGGCACGCGTGTGTCGCGCAACATCCCCACGAAAGGTCGACAGCTGGCCCTGTAGATACGCCCCCGGACTGACATCGCACGAGCTCCGGATCAGGAAGCTTCGAAACGTGACAGTCACACCCGGGGGCCAGCGCCAAAACCCGGCATTATAAACTCGCGTTTGACGCTTTGTCCTCCTCCCCCAATGACGACGACCACCAGCAGTTCCTCCCCCCTCCTGATCCGCCCCAGCCTGGAGGGTGATATCGCCGCCATCCAGCAGATCTACGAGCACGCGGTGCTGCACGGGACCGGCACCTTCGAGACCGACGTGCCCGACCGTGCCGAGATGGGCCGCCGCCGCACCGAGGTGCTCAGCCGCAGCCTGCCGTACCTGATCGCGGAGCGCGACGGGCAGGTGCTCGGCTTCGCGTACGCCAACTACTTCCGTCCGCGGCTGGCCTACCGCTACTTCGTCGAGGACTCGATCTACCTCGCGCCCCACGCCCAGGGCCAGGGGGTCGGCCGGCTGCTGCTGGCCGAACTGATCGCCCGCTGCGAAGCCGCCGGCGCGCGCCAGATGGTCGCCGTGATCGGCGATTCGCAGAACCTCGGCTCGATCGGCGTGCACCGCAGCCACGGTTTCGAGGACATCGGCGTGATGAAGGCGGCCGGCTGGAAGTTCGGCAAATGGCTCGATGTCGTGCTGATGCAACGCCAGCTGGGTCAGGGCGACGCCAGTTCGCCCACCGGGGCGATGCCGGCAACCGCGGCAACCGCGGCGGCCTCGCCGGCGGCGCCCTCCGCTCCCGCCGAGACGCCCGCCGCATGAACGCCGTCGCCCCTGGCGCCGGCGGCGCGGCGGACCTCAAGTCCAAGACCGTCGCCACCTGGCTGAGCTTTGCGCTCGGCAGCCTCGGGGCGCATCGCTTCTACCTGCACGGCTTCAGCGACAAGCTCGCCTGGCTCCATCCACTGCCGACGCTGTTGGGCTTGTATGGCGTGCACCGCATGGACACGCTCGGCCAGGACGACGTCGCGGCCTGGTTCCTGATCCCGCTGCTCGGGCTGATGATCGCCCAGAGCATGCTGGCGGGCATCGTCTACGGCCTGATGCCCGACGAGCGCTGGGCCGACCGCTTCAACCCCGGACAGGCGGTGCGCCGGACCGGCTGGTTGCCGATCCTGGGCGTCATTGCCTGTTTGATGGTCGGCGGCGCCTGCCTGATGGCCACGATCGCCTTCTCGGCGCAGCGCTACTTCGAATCGCAGGTCGAAGCCGCCCGAGAGATCAGTCAGTAGTCGAGGGAACGCCTCCGTACTTCCACCGCCGCTGGCCCTCACCCTGCCCTCTCCCGCAAGCGGGAGAGGGAGAAAGAGGAGTCAGCGCTGCGAGTGGATCCGGTCGGACTCCCTCTCCCGCTTGCGGGAGAGGGAGAAAGAGGTTGCCAGCGGCCTCAGAACAGCGTGAAGCTGATCCAGTAGAACAGTCCGGCGATGAACGCCGACGCCGGGATCGTGAAGATCCAGGCCCAGACGATGTTCCCCGCCACGCCCCATCGCACCGAGGAGGCGCGCTGCGTCGAGCCCACGCCGACGATGGCGCCGGTGATCGTGTGCGTCGTGGACACGGGGATCCCGAGCGAGGTCGCCAGGAACAGCGTGATCGCGCCGCCGGTTTCCGCGCAGAAGCCGCCGACGGGCTTCAGCTTGGTGATCTTCTGCCCCATCGTGCGGACGATCCGCCAGCCGCCGAACATCGTGCCCAACCCGATCGCCAGGTAGCAGACCACGATGACCCAGGTCGGCGGCGAATGTTCACCGGCGCCCGCGTACCCCGACGCGATCAGCAGCATCCAGATCAGGCCGATCGTTTTCTGCGCATCGTTGCCGCCGTGGCCCAGGCTGTACAGCCCGGCCGAGACCAGCTGCAAGCGGCGGAACCAGTTGTCCACGCGCAGCGGCGAACTGCGTCTGAACAGCCAGGCCACCGCCACCATCAGCAGCGAGCCCAGCAGGAAGCCCAGCAGCGGCGAGACGAAGATGAACAGCACCGTCTTGCCGATGCCGCTCATGATCAGGCCCTTGGTGCCCGCCTTGGCGATGGCCGCGCCGACCAGGCCGCCGATCAGCGCGTGCGACGAGCTCGACGGGATGCCGTAGAACCAGGTGATCACGTTCCACGCGATCGCGCCGATCAAGGCGCCGAAGATCACGTGGTGATCGACGATGCCCGCGTCGATCGATCCCTTGCCGATCGTGGCCGCCACCTTCAGCTCGAAGAACAGCACCGCGATCACGTTGAAGAAGGCCGCGAACAGCACGGCCTGCTGCGGCTTGAGGACGCCGGTCGACACGACCGTCGCGATCGAGTTGGCGGCGTCGTGGAAGCCGTTCATGAAGTCGAAGGCGACGGCCAGCACCACGAGCATGGCCACGACCCAGAAGGCCACGTGCATCGTTCCCATGGGAGACGCTCCGCGACCGGATCAGGAATTCTCGAGGACGATGCCCTCGATCAGGTTGGCGACGTCCTCGCAGCGGTCGGAGATGGATTCCAGCTGCTCGTAGATCGCCTTGAGCTTGATCAGCTCGCGCACGTCCTCCTGCTCGCGGAACAGCTTGGACATCGCGGCGCGCATCACGCGGTCGGCGTCGGACTCGAGCTTGTCGATCTCCTCGCAGGCCTTGATGGCGGCTTCGGCGGTCTTGGGTTCGCTCAGCTTGGGCAGCAGCGTCACGGCGTGCTTCACGCGCTCGCAGCACTTGGCCGACAGCTCGCCCAGGCGCAGCACCTCCTCGGGGATGGAGCGCACGTCGTAGAGCTGCATGGTCTCGCTGGAATCCTGCAGCAGGTCCAGGATGTCGTCCATCGCGTTGATCAGGCCGTGGATCTGCTCGCGGTCGATCGGCGTGATGAAGGTGCGATGCAGCAGCCGGTTCACCTCGGCGGTCACGCGGTCGGCGTGGTGCTCGGCCTTGTCGACTTCGGCGGCGTATTTCTCGCGCAGCGTCAGGTCGTTGTAGTTCTGGATCATGAGCATGAAGGCGCGCGCGCCTTCCACGATCTGCGTGCCGTGCTCATTGAACAGTTCGAAGAAATTGCCCTCTCGGGGCAGCAGCTTGCCGAAAAACATGGGGGAGGCTCCGCGCCGTGCGATCCGCGCCGGATCAAAAGCCCGCGAGTGTAGCCGCCCATGGCCCGTTGGAGCTATTTCGACATTCAGCTTCGGAAGATGAAGTAGACGGCGCCCATCAGGCACAGGCCGGCCCAGATGAAGTCCGTCTTGAACGGCTGGTTCATGAAGAGCATGGAGAACGGGACGAACACGCCGAGGGTGATCACCTCCTGCGTGATCTTCAGCTGGGCGAGCGTGAACCCGCCGTCGTAACCGATGCGGTTGGCCGGGACCTGCAGCAGGTATTCGAACAGCGCGATCCCCCAGCTGATCAGCGCCGCGATGTACCACGGCTTGGATGCCAGCTCTTTCAGATGGCCGTACCAGGCGAAGGTCATGAAGACGTTGGACAGCGTCAGCAGGGCGACCATCTGCCAGCCGGCGGCGGTTGCGAACATGAGGCGGACTCCCGAAAGCGGTTGAATGTGGAGGGCGGGTGGAAGGCGGTGATGAGGGTGGGCGGTCAGGGCCGGCGCAACGGTGTGCCTTCGCGCTCGACGGCCTGACCGGCGACCGAGGGCAAATGGCTCGCCAGTCGACCCAGTCCTGCGACTTCGAGCGTGGCGTCCAGTTCCAGCAGCGGGCGCAGCACGAAGGCGCGCTGGTGCAGCCGCGGATGCGGGACGAGGAGCCGATCCAGGGCGATGGACTGGTCGCCGTAGAGCAGCAGATCGAGGTCGAGGGTCCGCGGCGCGTTGACGAACGGCCGCTCGCGCCCGTGGCGCAGCTCGATGGCCTGCAAGGCCGCGAGCAGCGTGAGCGGCGGCAGCGTCGTCGTGACGCGTGCGACCGCGTTCAGGTAGTCGGGGCCTTCGCAGCCGACCGGCGCGCTGCGCCACGCGGAGGAGACCCCCGCCAGGGTCAGGCCGGTCACGTCGGCGAGGTCGGCCAGCGCCGCCTCCAGCGTGCGCCGCAGGTCGCCGAGGTTGGCGCCCAGCCCGACGTAGGCCGTGATCATTCGCGGCGGGTCATTCGTCGTTGGACGGACCGCCGGCATCGGCCGGCGCCGCGGCACCGCCCGCCGCCTTGGGCTTGCGGCGACGGCGGCGCTTCTTGGCGGGATGGCCGGTGCCGCCCTCGCCTTCCGCGGCGTCCACCGCCTCGGCATCGATCGGCAGCGCGGCGGCCGATTCGCCGCTGACGGGCAGGGTCGCGGGCGTGCTCACGGCGCCGCGCGGCACCGAGTGCACGCGTCCGCCGCCCGCCTTGGGCTTGCTGCGCGGGCCGCCCTGACGTTGCGTCTCGCGCGCCAGCTCCAGCAGCGCGCGGCGCTCGTCCTCGGTGCCCAGCGCGAAGTCTTCCCACCAGTCGGCCAGGGCCGGATCGATCTCGCCCGCCTCGGCGCGCAGCGCCAGGAAGTCGAAGCCGGCGCGGTAGCGCGGCTGCTCGATCAGCCGGTGCGGACCGCTGCCGGTGCGGCGCTCGAAGCGCGGCTGCATCATCCAGATCTCGCGCATGTCCGCCGCGAGCTTGCCGCGGCCGGAGATGTCGCCGACGCGCGCGTCGAAGACCAGGTCGATCGCCTGCTGCAAGGCCGCCACCGCGCCCTCGCCGCCGTCGATCAGGCGCGTCCAGCGCTGCTGGACCTCGCCCCACAGCATGCAGGCCAGCATGAAGCTGGGCGCGACCGAGCGGCCTTCCTCGACACGCTTGTCGGTGTCTTCCAGCGCCAGGCGGACGAACTTGCCGTGCACGTTGTCCGGCAGCGCGCCGTCCTTGTCGAGCACCGCGTCCAGGATCGGGAACACGCCGCGCGCCAGGCCCTGCTTGCGCAGCTCGTCGATGCTCGCGAGCGCGTGGCCGGTCTGCAGCAGCTTGATCATCTCGTCGAACATGCGCGACAGCGGCACGTTCGCGAGCAGCGGCGCCATCGCGGCGATCGGCGCGCGGGTCTTGGGCTCGATCGTGAAGCCCAGCTTCGCGGCGAAGCGCACGGCGCGCAGGATGCGGACCGGGTCCTCGCGGTAGCGGCTCTCGGGGTCGCCGATCATCCGCAGCACCTTCTTGCGGGCGTCGGCCAGACCGCCGTGGTAGTCGACCACCAGCTCGCGTTCCGGGTTGTAGTACATCGCGTTGACGGTGAAGTCGCGCCGCGCGGCGTCCTCGATCTGCGGACCCCAGACGTTGTCGCGCAACACGCGGCCGGACGCGTCGACGACGTGCGACTTGCCCTCCAGCGCGCCCTTGGACGTCTTCTCGTTGCCCTGCACCTGCTCGGCGTCGTCTTCCTTCAGCAGCGCGCGGAAGGTCGAGACCTCGATCACCTCGTGCTCGCGGCCGCGGCCGTAGACCACGTGGACGATGCGGAAGCGCCGGCCGATGATGAAAGCACGGCGGAACTGGTTCTTGACCTGCTCGGGCGTGGCGTCGGTGGCGACGTCGAAGTCCTTGGGCCGGCGGCCCAGCAGCAGGTCGCGCACGGCGCCGCCGACGATGAAGGCCTCGTAGCCCGCGTCGGTCAGCCCCTTGACGACCTTGACGCCGCGCTCATCGAGCAGGGCCGGGTCGATGCGGTGTTCCTCCGCGGTGATTTCCACGCGCTTGCCGAGCGGCGTGGCGGTGCTTTCGGACTTGCCCAACAGCTTGTTGATAAATTTTTTGATCATTCGAACAGCTTCAGTATCGGCCAGCCGCGCTCGCGCGCCAGCGCCTCGAGGGCCGAGGTGGGGTTGGTCGCCACCGGATGGCTGACCCGCTCCAGCAGCGGCAGGTCATTCATCGAGTCGCTGTAGAAATGCACGCGCTCGAAATCTTCCCAGCGGCGCCCCTGCGCCGCCAGCCAGTCGTTCACGCGCACGATCTTGCCCGCCTGGAAGGACGGGGTCCCCTGCACGCGCCCGGTGAACGACCCGGTCGCGTCGCGCTCCAGCTGCACGGCGATCAGGTGATCGACGCCGAAGGCCTGGGCGATCGGCGCGGTCACGAATTCATTGGTCGCCGTCACCACGGCCACCAGATCCCCGGCGTCCAGGTGGCGCTGCACGAGTGCGCGCGCATTGTCGCGCAACATCGGCGCGACGATCCGGGCCATGAAATCGGCGCGGGCCGCCTCGGCCTCGGCCAGCGGCCGGACGCGCCAGACCGAGGTGGCGAAGTCGACGTACTCGTCCAGGTCGAGGTCCCCGCGCTGGTAGTCGGCGTAGAACTCGTCGTTGCGGGCGGCCCAGGCGACGCCGTCGGCCCAGCCGATCTCCACCATGTAGGCGCCGAAGGCGTGGTCCGAGTCCTGCGGGATCAGCGTGCCGTCGAGGTCGAACAGGGTCAGGTCCACGGGTCTTGTCCTTGAAAAACCTTGAAATCGTTGCAACCGGCGGCGTCGCCCCTCAGGCGAGCGCCCCCTGGTCGGCGAGCATCTGGCGCAGCAGCGGCACGGTGACCGCCCGCTTGCTGGCCATGGCGAATTCGTCCAGCCCGTCCAGCAGCGTCATCAGGTGCTTGAGGTCGCGGGCGTAACGGGTGAGCAGGTAGTCGATGACGTCGTCACTCAGCGCGATGCCGCGGCGGTCGGCCTCGCGGCGGAGCACGGCGCGCACCTCGGCCTCGGACAACGGCTGCAGCGCGAAGGTCGGGCCCCAGCCGAGCCGGGTGCGCAGGTCCTCGCGCAGGTCCAGGTCGACCGGCGGCGCGGTGCCGGTGGAGACGACCGCCAATCCCAGCGTCGCGGCCTCGACGAAGAGCGCGAAGGCCGCATGCTGCTGGCCCGGGTCGAAGCGCTGCGCGTCGTCGAGCAGCAGCAGGCTCGGGTGGGTGGGCAGCTCCCAGGGCAGCGGGGTGTCGGCGTCATACCAGCCGACCTGCGCGCCGGCCTGCTGCCAGTGGCGCGCGAGCGCCCGCAGCAGATGCGTCTTGCCGCTGCCGGGCGGCCCCCACAGGAACACCGGCGGCGCGCCAGCCCCCAGCGCCAGCACATGCGTGAGGGCCGCGGTGTTGGCACCGGTGAGGAGCGTGTCAAAGGTGTAGTCGGGCTCGGGACCGAGCGACAGCGGGATCTGCTTCAAACCACTTCAGCGTTGGATGGCGGGGTCGACGTCGGCCAGGCGGATGTCGCACCCTCGAGAAGAGAGGGATTCTAAGCGTCGCCCGACGGCCACTCCCCGCTTCCACCCCCTCCCGCTCCCTCCCGCTCCCTCAATGGAGGGTAGCGGGCCCGCCGCCGGCGTCACGGAGCTGTTGCAGGCACTGCGCCAGCTCGGCGCGCTCCGCCCGGTCGTCGGGCAGCAGGGCCACCAGCTTGCGCTGGACCGCCAGCAGCCGGGGCAGGTCCTGCTGCTCCATGTGGATCTGTTTCAGATTGCGCAGCATGCGCGCGAGGATCTGGCGCGGCGACGCCGTGCCGAGGAAGGCGTCCAGCGACATCGGTTCCTGCGGCATCAGTCCGGCGCGCTCCCGCCAGGGGCTGAGGAACTCGTCGAGTTCGCTCCGGCCCAGCGAGCGTCCGCTGAAAGGGTCCAGCACCACCTCGCCCTGCGGCAGGCGCAGCTTCATCAGGAAGTGGCCCGGGAAGCTGACCCCCTTGATCCGCAGCCCGACATGCGAGGCCAGCTCCATGTAGATGATCGCCAGCGTGATCGGGATGCCGCGGCGCGTGGCGAGCACCTGATGGAGGTAGCTGTTGCCGACGGCGTAGTAGTCGTTGATGTTCCCGGCGAAGCCGAGCTCGCCATGGAAATACTGGTTGAGCATGCGCAGCCGGTGGCTGGGCGGCGCGTCGGCGGGCAGGCGGTGGCGCAGCCGCTCGCCGAGACGATCGAGCTCGGCCATCACCTGCTGCACGTCCAGCCGGGGCACCTCGTCGAGCGCGATCGCTGTGGCGGCCTCGGCCAGGTTCAGCGTGTCGTCGTCGGCAACCAGCATCGAGAAATAGTCCAGCGCCGACGGCAC
The DNA here is from genome assembly GCA_946886855.1 of uncultured Roseateles sp. The sequence continues at coordinate 83,944 of CAMPJJ010000002.1, forward strand.
CGTCCACTGCAAAGGCGAACTCATGCGCCGGAGTCTACGCCCGACATCGGGCGCGGCGCCGGAGGGAGACGCCCCAGCTTTCAGGCCCGGTGAGCCTTCAGGCCCGACGGGCGAACTGGCGCAGCTTCACGCCCAGCAGCAGCAGCACGCCGAAGTAGAGCAGCGCGGAGGCGCCGAGGCTCAGCGCCATCCAGCCGGCGCGCGCCAGCTCGAAGTGCAGGCCCTTGCCGCCGACCCAGCCGACATGCCTGGCCAGCCACCACTGCAGCGCGCCCATGGCGGCGCTGGCGATGACCACCCGCAACAGGAACAACGGCCAGCCGGCTTCCGGCGTGTAGGTGCCGAGCTTGCGCAGCCCGCGCAGCAGCAGCCAGGCGTTGACGACCGCGCCCAGGCCGATCGAGAGCGACAGGCCGGCGACGCCGATCTTGAACCCGAACACGAAGATCGCGTTGAACACCTGGGTCAGGATCAGCACGCCCACGGCGATGCGCACCGGCGTGCGCATGTCCTGGCGCGCATAGAAGCCGGGCGCCAGCACCTTGATCGACACCAGGCCCATCAGGCCCAGGCCGTAGCCCATCACGGCGCGGGCGGTGTGGGCGACGTCCGCCGCCTGGAAGGCGCCGCGCTGGTAGAGGACGGCCACCAGCGGCTCGGCGAAGACCAGCAGCGCGACCGCGCAGGGCAGCGCCAGCAGCAGGGTCAGGCGCAGACCCCAGTCGAGCAGGCCCGAGTATTTCTGCGTCTCGCCCTTGGCCGTGCTGGCCGCGAGTTGCGGCGTCAGCACCACGCCCAGCGCGACGCCCAGCAGCGCGATGGGGAACTCCATCAGCCGGTCTGCATAGGTCAGCCAGGAGGCGGCGCCCTCGCCCACCGCGATCGCGATCTGCGTGTTGAGCAGCAGCGAGAGCTGGGCCACGCCGACGCCCAGCAGCGCCGGGCCCATCTTGCGCAACACCTGGCGCACGCCCTCGTCGGCGGCGGCCACGCGCAGGCCGGACAGGTTCAGCGCGAATCGCGGCATCAGGCCGACGCGCCGCAGCGCCGGCACCTGGACCGCCAACTGGAGGATGCCGCCGACCATGACGCCCAGCGCGAGCGAATAGATCGGCTCATAGCCGTGGTGCGCCAGCACCGGCGTCAGCCCGTAGCCGCAGGCCAGCGAGGCGAGGTTCAGCAGCACCGGCGTCACCGCCGGCACGATGAAGCGCCTCCACGTGTTCAGGATGCCGGCCGACAGCGCCACGAGCGACATGAAGCCGATGTAGGGGAACATCCAGCGCGTCATCACCACGGCGGCTTCGTGCGCGTCCCGGGACAGCCCCGCGCCAAGCGCCCAGACCAGCACCGGCGCGCCGATGACGCCGATCGTGCAGGTCGCCAGCAGCGCCCACAGCAGCACGGTCGCGACGGCATCGATCAGGTGGCGGGTGGCCTCGTCGCCGTCCTTGGCGCGCGCGGCGGCCAGCGACGGCACGAAGGCCTGCGAGAACGCGCCCTCGGCGAACAGGCGCCGCAGCATGTTGGGAATGCGGAACGCCACGTTGTAGGCGTCGGTCATCGCATTGGCGCCGAACAGCCCCGCCACCATCTGTTCGCGGACCAGGCCCGTGATGCGGGACAGCAGCGTGAAGACCGAGACGACGGAGGCGGTGCGGAGCAGGTTCATTCAGGCGCGGCGCGGAGGCAAATACGGGGATACAGGCGGGGGACTGCGGCGACGGGGCGCGGCGCCCCGTCGCGAGACCGCGCATTATGGGTGTCCCGCCGCGGACGCAATACCTCGGGTTTGGTTTTTCCAAACCTGGCTGCTATACTCGCCGTCTTTGCACCAACTGGACCAATAAGACAATGGCAAGCTCTTCCAAAGCCAAGAAGAAAACCGTGCGTCTGGCCTCGGGCCGCAAGCGCGCACGTCAAGACGTCAAGCTGAACGCCGCCAACTCGGCGCTGCGTTCGAAGTTCCGCACGGTCATCAAGAACGTGCAAAAGGCGATCGTCACGGGTGACAAGGCCAAGGCCGCCGACCTGTTCAAGACCGCCCAGCCCGTCATCGACTCGGTCGCCGACAAGGGCATCTTCCACAAGAACAAGGCGGCTCGCCACAAGAGCCGCCTGTCTTCGAAGATCAAGGCGCTCGCCGCCTGATAGACAGATCCAGCTCTGGTGCACGAAAAGCCCGCCTGACGGCGGGCTTTTTCGTTCCCGACGCGACTCCGAGGTTCCGCTTTGGGCGCACGGCGTCGTTGCGAATCCTCGCCATAGCTGGGCCATGGCTCCGGTTCGCGCCTAGCCGTACATCCCCAATCGACACCTCGGCGCCGCGTCGGTCGGAGCGGTCGTTCAGAGCGGCATCGGCGTCGTGATCTGTCCGACGACCTCGCGCACGTGGAGCCAGTCCACGACGTTGCGCGCCACCCATTCCCCATCGTCGAGCGGCAGGTCGTGGCCCGCGTGCCGGTGCAGCCGCAACGGCGCGCCCCACGCGCGGCTGATGGCTTGCGAGCAGCGCCAGTCCACGAGCGAATCCCCCTGGCTGCACAGCAGCAGCATCGGCGGCTGCGGCTTGGCGAGGCTGGCGCGATATCGCGCCGCCGCCAGCAGCTGCCTCAGCGCATTGCGCCGCCGCACCGGATGCTGGCGCTGGATCGAGACCCAGTCGTCGATCACCTGGTCCGGCTGCCGCTGCATCCGCGTCGTCATCTGCAGCACCTTGGCCTCGCGCCGGCGCAGGCTCAAGCGCGTCAGGCTCAGCAGCAGCAAGGACCAGTAGTTCGACGGCCGCAAGCGCCGGAAGAACGCGCTGAAGGGCCGCAGGCTGGTGTTGATCAGCACGATGCCGTCGAGCTCGTCCGGATGGCGCGCCGCCCATTCGCTGGCGACCATCGCGCCCAGCGACATCGCCAGCACCTGGTACGGCGGGGGAACGCCGCGACGACGCAGCTCCGCACGGCACGCCTCCATCATCGCGTCGACATGGGTCGGGCTGCTCTGGCGATGCTTGTCGCCGTTGCCGGGCAGGTCGAGCAGTTCCAGCCGGGCCTCCGGCTGCTGCACCCGCAACGCACGCAACAGGCGCGCGGGGAAATCCCCCCAATGGCCGCTCTCGCGGGTCAGCCCGCGCAACAGCACCCAGGTGTGGACGCTCATCGAGCGGTCCTCCGATACCAGCGAATCAACGCCTGCTCCCCATGATCGATTCTTGTGTCCGGCCCCGGCAACCACCGCAACGCGCTCTGCGTGGCGCGTGTCATGAAGTCCATCCAGGCCATGTGCCGTCGCAACACGCGCTGCTGTCGATGGGCGATCAGCGGGTTGAACATGCCGTGCCGGGAGAGTAGCTGGCGCGGATTTTTCTTCACCCACAGCCATGACCCCATTTCGAGCGTCATCGGCAGGAAGATCCCTCGATCAAGGGAGAGGGACTCGTCGTACAGGTGGTCCCACAGGTCGCCGTGGGTCAGGTAATGCCGGCTCTGCGGCTCCATCACGTAGGGATGCGGGGACAGGCATTGATCGAGCACCTCGCACAGCGCGTGGATCTCGGCGAGGTGATGCATCGGTCGGCGCGTTCGCGCATACGGGAACCAGATGCGGTCACGCAGGCCGAAGCCGCTGTGGAAGTCGATGGCCATGGACACCGGGCGGCCCAGCAGCTCTTCGCGGACGAAGCGGCACAACGCGTCGCTCTCGGCCTGCAGCGGCGCGCCCGCCGGGCCGCGGTAGTACGGCAGATGCCGCGTGAATCGATGTCCGCCGACCAGGAACGGCACGCCGCGGTCCGCGTCCTGCGGCGCGTTGCGCATCAGGTCGACGCCTTGCGGATTCGCCCGCGACCCCGTCAGCACGCCACCCGGATTGACGACGGGCAGGAAGACCAGCCGCAGCGACTCGAGCTGCTGATGCAGGCTGAGGTCCCAGCGCAGCCGGCGCACCAGGCTGCCGAGGTAGGCCAGCACCACCTGCGCGCCGATGCGCTCCAGGCCGTGGACGCCGCCGATGAAACCGAGCGCCGGCACGCCGGGGTCGGGATTGCCCAAGGTCACGCCGATCACCGGCATCGTGCCGCCGACAGTGGTCACGGTGGCCAGCTCGCGGGCCTGCAACAGCGATCCGCCCTGATCGATCAGGCGCAGCAGCTGCTGCATTTCCGGCAGGACGGCCGCGGCCCGAGAGCCCGCGTCGGCGGTGAAGACGGCCATGTCCAGGAAGCCCGGTGGGGAGGTCGCGGCGAACCGGTCAGCGTAGCCGCTGGGACGCCGTCCGGCGATGGCCCGATCGGGCCAGCACGATCACGCCCCGTCGGCGGATCGACGAGCGCCCTTACGCCTTGCCGGCGTCGCGCCCGTCGGGCAGCAGGCAGGCGTCGACGACCTGCAGCTTGTTGTCGCGGGCGAAGTTCATGACGAACTCCCAGGCCATCGGTTCGACGGACTTCAGGGCCTCGTTGACGATGACGCACTTGACGCCGTCGATGACGCGCGGCACGCAGTAGGGGGAGTAGCCGAGGTAGGCGTCGCGGCCGCTGCGGGTGCCGCCGGGCCGGAAGCAGGACATGGCCCCCGCCAGACGCTCAGCCCAGTCGCTCGGGCGGAAGGTGCGGCCATCCGTGGTGATCCCCTGGATGAACACTTCTCGCGGCTTGGGCTGCTCAGTCATTGGCTACGGTCTCACGCGTCCCGGCAAAACCGCTATTGTGCCCTGGATGTGTTGCGCCGCAGCACACGCGGGCTTCTGCTCGCCCGTGGGCGGGGCTGGCGGAACGCCCGCTGGTCAGCGAGGCTTGCGTGGCTGTGAAGGAGGAATCTCCTCGCCCGCCAGGGTCGACCCGTAGAATCATTTGCTCCCCCAACCCCTCCCACGTTTGGAGACTTGATGAACGCCCCGGACACCTCGTTCGCCGCCCCGACCGAACCCCATGTGATGCACACCTACGGCCGCCTGCCGATCGCCCTGTCGCACGGCGAAGGCGCCTGGGTCTGGGATACGGCCGGCCGACGATACCTGGACGGCCTGGGCGGGATCGCCGTCAACACGCTCGGACACAACCATCCGAAGCTGGTGGCGGCCCTGCGGGACCAGGTGGGCAAGCTCATCCACACGAGCAACTACTACCACGTCCCGCTGCAGGAGCAGCTCGCGGCCAAGCTCTGCGCGCTGTCGGGGCTGACCAACGCCTTCTTCTGCAATTCCGGCCTGGAAGCCAACGAAGCCGCGCTCAAGATCGCGCGCAAGTACGGCCATGACCGCGGCAACGCCAACCCCGAGGTCATCGTGTTCGAGAAGGCCTTCCACGGCCGCTCGATCGCGACGCTGTCGGCCACCGGCAACCCGAAGGTGCAGGCGGGCTTCGGTCCGCTGGTGCCGGGCTTCGTACGGGTGCCGCTGAACGACATCGAGGCCATCCGCCGGGCCATCGCCGAGCACCCGAACGTGACCGCGATCTTCCTGGAAACCATCCAGGGCGAAGGCGGCATCCACCCGGCGCACATCGACTTCCTGAAGGCCCTGCGCCAGCTGTGCGACGAGCACGAGCTGCTGCTGATGCTGGACGAGGTGCAGTGCGGCATCGGCCGCACCGGGAAGTGGTTCGCACATCAATGGGCCGGCATCGTGCCGGACGTGATGCCGCTGGCCAAGGGCCTGGGTTCGGGCGTGCCGATCGGCGCGGTGGTGTGCGGCGACAAGGCCGCCAAGGTTTTCGGACCGGGCAACCACGGCACGACCTTCGGCGGCAATCCGCTGGCGATGCGCGCGGGCGTCGAGACGCTGACCGTGATGGAAGAGGACGGCCTGCTGGCCAACGCCGCCACCGTCGGCGCCGAGTTGAAGGCCGCGCTCGAGCAGGGCCTGGCGGGCGAAGCCGGCCTCGTCGAGGTGCGCGGCCACGGCCTGATGATCGGCGTCGAGCTGGACCGCCCCTGCGGCGTGCTGCTGACGCAGGCCATGGAAGCCGGCCTGTTGCTGAGCGTGACGGCCGACAAGGTCATCCGCCTGGTACCGCCGCTGATCCTGACGAGCGAAGAAGCCGCCGAGATCGCCGCGCGTCTGGTCCCGCTGGTGAAGGCCTTCCTGGCTGCACCCGCATCCGCGCCCGCCGCGCCATGAAACCGGGGAACACGCTCATGCGTCACTACCTGCAGTTCAAGGACCTGCGCGCGGAGGAGTACACCCACCTGTTCGAACGCGCGGCGACGATCAAGCGACGCTTCAAGAACTACGAGAAGTACCAGCCGCTGCAGGACCGCACGCTGGCGATGATCTTCGAGAAGGCGTCCACGCGGACCCGCGTCAGCTTCGAGGCGGGCATGTACCAGATGGGCGGCTCGGTGGTGCACCTGACCACCGGCGACAGCCAGCTGGGCCGCGCGGAGCCGATCGAGGACAGCGCGCGCGTGATCAGCCGCATGGTCGACATCGTGATGATCCGGACCTACGAGCAGACCAAGCTGGAGCGCTTCGCGGCGCACTCGCGGGTGCCGGTGATCAACGGGCTGACCAACGAGTACCACCCGTGCCAGATCCTGGCGGACCTGTTCACGTTCATCGAGCAGCGCGGCATGGACCGGCGCGGCGCGATCGACATGGACTGCCTGAAGGGACGCGTGGTGGCCTGGGTCGGCGACGGCAACAACATGGCCAACACCTGGCTGCAGGCGGCGGAGATCCTGGGCTTCACCGTGCACGTGAGCACGCCCAGCGGCTACGAGATCGACCCGGCGGTCGCGGGCATCAAGGACACGCGCTGCTACAAGGTCTTCAAGGACCCGGAGGAAGCCTGCCGCGGCGCGGACCTGGTGACCACGGACGTGTGGACCAGCATGGGCTACGAGGCTGAGAACGAGGCGCGCCGCACGGCCTTCGCGGACTGGTGCGTGGACAAGGACATGATGGCGCAGGCCAAGCCGGATGCGCTGTTCATGCACTGCCTGCCGGCGCACCGCGGCGAGGAGGTCGCGGCCGACGTGATCGACGGTCCGCAGTCGGTGGTCTGGGACGAGGCGGAGAACCGCATGCACGTGCAGAAGGCGCTGATGGAGTACCTGCTGCTGGGACGCATCGGATGAAATCCGCTGAAATCGGTTGAGGGCCCTGCCCGGCCCGCCCCCGAGACGACAAGGCCCGCCACGTGCGGGCCTTGTCGCATCAGGGGGCGACCGCCGCGATCACTTCGGCGCGCCCAGCGCCTTCAGGCCCTCTTCATACGACCCGGCCGGGTAGTGCTTCTGCAGCGTCTTCCACACGGTGCCCGAGCGCGAGTTCCGTTCCAGCGCGTCGCCCAGCACCTCGCGGTCCTTGGCCGGCAGGTGGCGCGACAGGTAGATCCCGCTGTCGGTCCAGGTGAGTTCCGCCATCGCCTCCAGCCGCAGCCGGTCCAGCAGCGGCCGCGTCTTCGAGTCCTGCAGCAGCGTGCCCGCGAGGATGGACGGCGCCATCAGCGTCACGTCCGCCAGCTGGCGTTCCAGCGTGCGCACCACCGCCACGGCGTCGGCCTCCACGACCAGCCGGCGCTGCGCCTTCAGCGTCCGCAGCAATTGCTGGTAGGGCTCGCCGTAGTCGAAGCCGCGCACCACGGCCACGCGCAACTCGCGCCGCTCGCCGAGCTCGGCCAGGCTCTCGACCGGCGCGCGGTCCGACGCGATCGAGATCAGCATCGGCCGCGCCTTCACCAGCGGGATGAAGTCGCCGTGCAGGTCCCGCTGCGAGGTCCGCGTCGCCGGCACCAAGGCATCGGCGCCGCCGGCGGCGAACATCGCCTCGACCCGCGCCCGCGGCATGACGACGAAATCGAACTGGCAGCCGGTCTCTGCCGAGACCTTGCGCAGCAGGTCCGGATAGACCCCGCTGACCTCGCCGCCCGAGGTCACCACGCTCATGCCGATGGGCGCCACCGGCACGCGGATCGGTCGCGTGCAGTCCGCCCACGCGGACGTCGTCGTCCACGTGAGCATCAGCCCCAGCGCCAGGCCGCCCGCCCTGCGCGCGACGCGCGCGGGCCAGTCCGGCCGCCCGAATTCCAACCTGTTCATCTTTTTCTCTCCCGTGCCGGAACTGCCGGTGGCGGTGCGCGCTCGTCACATCGCCTCCCTGACGTTCCATGTCGTCGGCCAGATTAGCAAAGCCCCGAAGGTCCACAACGCGTCAAACCCCCGAGTTGCCCTGCCCTTCACCCATCCGGAGGGGGCATGCCCCTCCCTTCGGGGGGATCTCCGTTCGCCACTCGCCATCTTGCGAAGGTTGACGTCAGCCGCGCGTGGCATCCTTGCCGTTCGCATCCATGCCGTTTCCATGAAGACCGCTCTGATCTCCGACCTGCACGCCAACCGCCAGGCCTTCGAGGCCGTCCTCGACCATGCCCGGCGGCAGGGCGCCCGGCATTTCGCGCTCCTGGGGGACTACGTCGGCTACGGCAGCGATCCCGGCTGGGTGGTGGACCAGGTCCGGGCCTTGCGCATGGAAGGCGCGATCGCCGTCGCCGGCAACCACGACCTCGGCGTGACGCAGGGGCCCCGCCCCACGATGAACGAGGACGCGCGCGCCGCGATCGCCTGGACCCGCGCGCGACTCACCGACGGCCAGATGGCCTTCCTGGCCGGACTGCCGATGTCGGAGGAAGAGGAGGACTGCCTCTACGTCCATGCCAACGCGTTCGACCCGACCGGATTCGCCTACGTGCAGGGCCGGTTGGAGGCGATGCGCAGCCTGCATGCGACCGAGTGCCGCTACACCTTCTGCGGCCACATGCACGAGCCCATGCTCTACCACCTCTCAGGCACCGGCAAGGCGGGCGACTTCAAGCCGCAGCCCGGCGTCCCGATCCCGCTGCTGCCCAACCGCCAGTGGCTCGTCATCCCCGGCGCCTGCGGCCAGCCGCGCGACGGCAACCCGGCGGCCGCCTACGCGCTGTTCGACCACGACAGCGAGGAACTCAGCTTCCAGCGCGTGCCCTACGATGTCGAAGCCGCCGCCGCCGCGCTGCGCGCCGCGCCCGGCCTGCCCGCCGGCCTCGCGGACCGCCTTGCGCAGCGCCTCGTCGCCGGCCGATGAATCGATGAACGACGCCCACCCGACGCACGCTTCAACCTCAGTCCCCGTTCCGATCACCTCGCCGCTGCAACCCGGTCAGGTGCTGGACGGTTTCGTGCTCGAGGCGCGGCTGCACCAGGGCGGCATGGCCAACCTCTGGCAGGTGCGGCGGCAGGCGCCGGAAGACCCGTCCGATCCGGCTCACCCCGCCGAGGACTTCCCCCTGATCATGAAGGTCCCCCGCATCAAGGGCGGCGAGGATCCGGCCAGCATCGTCGGCTTCGAGGTCGAGCAGATGATCATGCCGGCGCTCAAGGGCCCGCACGTGCCGCGCTTCGTCGCGCGCGGCGACTGGCGCCGCCAGGCCTACATCGTCATGGAGCGCATCGAGGCCGAAAGCCTGCGCCCGCGCCTGGACCAGGCGCCGCTGCCGCTGGTGGAGGTCGTCGAGATCGGCATCCAGGTCGCGCATGCGCTGACCGACCTGCACCGCCAGCACCTGGTCCACCTCGACATCAAGCCCAGCAACATCCTGCTGCGTCCGGACGGCACGGTGGTGCTGGTCGACTTCGGCCTGTCGCGGCACGACTTCCTGCCCGACCTGCTGGAGGAGGAGTTCTCGCTGCCGATGGGCACCGGGCCCTACATGTCGCCGGAGCAGGTCCAGTTCGTCCGCAACGATCCGCGCAGCGACCTCTTCGCGCTGGGCGTCATGCTGTACCACCTGTCCACCGGCGAGCGGCCTTTCGGTCAGCCGACCTCGGTCCGGCAGTTGCGGCGGCGGCTCTACGTCGACCCGATCCCGCCGCGCGCCATCCGGCCCGAGTTGCCGCCCTGGTTCCAGGAGATCGTGCTGCACTGCCTGGAGGTGCGCGCGGAGCGCCGCTACCAGAGCGCCGCGCAGCTCGCGCTCGACCTGCAGCGGCCGGACGCGGTGCCGCTGACGGCGCGCGCGCACAAGCTGCAGCGCAGCGGCATGGTGCGGCGCTTCAAGCGCTGGTTCCTGGCGATGGGCGAGGAACCGCGCGCGCCGGCGTCGGTCGGCGCGCAGGTCGCTCGCAGTCCGGTGATCATGGCCGCCGTCGATGTCCTGGGCGCCACGCCGACCCTGCTCGAGGAACTGCGCGAGGTGGTGCGCCGCCTGATGCAGACCGAGCCGGGCGCGCGGCTCGCCTGCGTCGGCGTGATGAAGACCAACCGCATCGGCATGGACGAACTCACCGACGCGCACGGCCGCAGCCACCACGTGCAGCAGCTGATCGCGCTGAAGAACTGGGCCCATCCGATGACCCGGGAACTGGCCCTCGAGGACGGCCGCCTGACCTTCCACGTGCTGGAAGCGCCCGACGCCGCCGACGCGCTGATCGAGTTCGCCGCGAAGACCGGCGTCGACCACGTCGTGATGGGCGCGCGCGCCAGCTCGATGATGCGGCGCTACCTGGGCAGCGTGTCGGCGCAGGTCGTCTCGCAATGCGCCTGCACGGTCACCGTCGTGCGCGAGCCCGTGCTGCCCGACGATCCGCCGCCGCCTGACAGCACGCTGATCAGCCCGTCCGCGTCGAACTGAGCGCCATGGCCTTCGCCGACAACCCCTGCACCCGCTGCGGTGCCTGCTGCGCGAGCTTCCGCGTCGATTTCTCGCGCCAGGAGTTGCTGAGCGAAGGCGGCACGGTGCCGGATGGATTGACCGTGGCGGTCACGGACGCGACCTGCCGCCTGCGCGGCACCGACCACGCCCGTCCGCGCTGCGCCGCCCTGCAGGGCCAGGTCGGCGAGCGCGCCGGCTGCGGCATCTATGAATGGCGGCCGTCGCCGTGCCGCGACTTCGGCATGCGCGCGCCGCTGGGCATCGGGGACGACGCCTGCGCGCGCGCCCGCGCGCGCCACGGCCTGCCGCCGCTGGACGCCTGAGACCGCTGAATGCCCGAGGCCGTCAACGGACCAGGATCTTTGTCTGCTGCAGCTTCGCCTTGAGGCTCTCGAGCTTCGCGGCGTAGAGCTGGCGCTGCGGCGCGGTCACGCTGTACTCCTGGGCCTTGGCCAGTTCGGCGCGCACGACGTCCCACTTGCCCAGGCCCACGTTGGCCAGCGCCATCCAGAAGTGGAACTCGTGGTAGTAGGCCGAGCGGTCGATCTCCTTGGCGAAGAGATCGCGGGCCTGGGCATAGTCCCCCGCCTTCATCGCCGCGATCCCGAGGTCGAAGAACTTGAACGGCGGATACGGCTGGAGCAGCGCCAGCTGCGCCTCGTACTTCTGCGCCTCGGCGATGTTCCCCTGGAAACGCAACGCCTGGGCCAGGTTGGACATGGACTGGACGTTGGACGGCTCGTGCGCCAGCACGTAGCGGAAGGCGCGCTCGGCGAGCGCCGTGTCGCCATGGCGCCGGTAGATCACGCCCAAGGTGTTGAGCGCCGTCAGCAGCCGCGGGTCATGCAGCCAGGCGGCGCGGGCCCACCAGTACGCCCGGTCGAGCTGGGCCTGCGACATCAGTTCCGCGGCGCGGTTGTTCAGGTACATCGCGACGATCGCGCGCTCGTCCACCGGCATCGCGCGCTGGCGCGAGATCTGCGCGCCGGGCAGGAAGTCGACCACCAGCGAGGGCTCGTCGTTGCCGAGCACGCGGAACTCCGTCCTGCGCCGGCCCAGCGCGATGTTGACGTGGCTGGACACCACCTGCAGGTCGCCGACGCGGCTCCACTGCTCTTCGTCGTAGATCTGGCGGAAGACGAAGGGCAGGCCCATCTCGCGCGCGAACACCGCCGTCATCATCGCCAGCGACAGGCAGTTGCCGGCCTTGGCGTCGAAGGCCTCCGCGGCGGTGCGCGTGGTCTCGGCGTCGTACTCGAGCTGCAGCTCGTTGCGGTTGTAGAGCGCATCCAGCAGCAGATGGCGCAGGTCGCGCGTGTCCATCAGCAGCGTCGTGCCGTTGCCCACATTCGGGATGCGGCTGCGGATGAACTCGCGCATCTTGGGCGTGATCGCCAGGACCCGTTCCGGATCGATCGCGTCGCGCGACGCCGGGAAGAGTTCGTCGTGGATCAGCGGCGCGGTATCGACCTGGGACAGCGCCTCGGGCGCCGTGGCGCATCCGGTGAGCACCGCCACGGACAGCAGCGCCGCGCCCAGCGACAGCGCCCGCCCGACCGCGTGGAAAGCCTGGATCGTTCCCATGACCGTCTCCGTGGCGACCTCTGACAGGGCCGCTGATGGGCCATGCTACTCCGCCGCGCCGTGCCGTGCCGTCCCGCTCCCCTCGATGCCGAGCGGCGTCGATCAACGCCGCTCGACGACGAACACCGCAACGCTGCGCGCCGGCACGACGAAGTCGCCGCGGACGCCGTCGGCCCGCGCCTGCGTACGCACGCGCACATCGGCCGCGCCGGCGGCGCGCTGCACCGGGTGCAGGCGCCAGGGGAAGCCCGCCTCGGCCGGCAGTGCCAGCGCGGCCGCTGCCTCGGTGGCATTGACGACGTAGAGCACCCGGTCGAAGACCGCGTCGGCGCGTCCCGCGCCGTCGAGCCGACCGACGATCACGCCCGGCTGCTGGTCCGGTCCGGTGTTGTGGAAGACCAGCCGGCGCCGGATCTCCTCGGGATCGGGGAGCCGGAACAGCGGCGTGCTTGCGCGGATCCGCAACTGGTCGAGGAACACGCGCCGCGTCCAGTCGATCTGCGCCGGACCGGGCTTGATCGCGGGATCGGCCAGCAGGGGCCGCAGCAGGGCGTAGTCCTGGCCGCTGTCGCGCGCCGGCGGCAGCCCGGCGCCAAAGCCGTTGTCGCGGCCGGACCAGTCCAGCCGGTTGAACCAGTCGCCGGAGTCGTAGCTGTTGCGGTCCATCGACTTGGAACGCAGCAGCTCGCCGCCGGCGTGGAAGTACGCGACGCCCTGGCTCAAGGCGTTGAGCCCGAGCGCCACCGCCTGCGTGCGGGCGCGGTCGTCGGCGCTGGTCGTGCGCGGCAGCTTCAGCACGAGCGCATCGAACAGCGTCTGGTTGTCGTGGTTCTCGACGTAATTGACGACCTCCGCCGGCACCGAGGCATAACCGGCCGGCTGATCGCCATAGGGCAGGCGCTCGCCGGTGACGCGACGGCCGTCGGCGGTCTCCAGTTCGAAGCCGCGCAGCGTGCCCGCCATCGCCAGCTTGAGCAGATCGCCCTGGCGCAGCAGTTCCTCGCGACGCGCGGCGTCGCCCGCCGGCGCCGGCACGATGAACCCGGGCCGGCGGGCCGAGGTGGCCGCGTCGTCGGCCGCCGCGCCGCCTCGCACCGCATCGCGGCCGCGATCGCTGAAGGTGCCGATGCCGGTGCCGTTCAGCGACAGCTGCGAGGCCTGCACGAAACGCGCGCCGTTGGCGACCTCGCCGAAGTTCCAGCCTTCGCCGATGAGTTGCACCTCGCGGCCGAGCTCTTGCCTCAGCCGCGCCTGCAGCCGTTCCATCACCGCGCGCGGCTGGTGGCCCATCAGGTCGAAGCGGAAGGAGGCGATCTTGTAGTCGCGCGCCCACAGGACCACGGAGTCGACGAGCAGCTTGCCCATCATGCGGTGCTCGGTGGCGGTGTTGTCGCAGCAGGTCGAGCGCTCGACGCGGCCCAGTGCGTCCAGGCGCTGGTAGTAGCCGGGGACGATGCGGTCCAGCACCGAATGCGGATGCTGCCCGGACGCCGTCGTGTGGTTGTAGACGACGTCCATGCCGACGCGCAATCCGGCCGCGTGCAAAGCCATCACCATCGCGCGCAGCTCGCGCACGCGCACCGCGCCGTCGTTGGCGTCGGTGGCGAAGCTGCCTTCGGGCGCGCTGTAGTGGTAGGGGTCGTAGCCCCAGTTGAAGCAGTCGCGGTCGGCGACGGCCATGACGGCGGCCTGCTGCGCGTCGCTGTCGGGCGCGGCCGGCGGCACGCGCGGCACCAGGCAGCGTCGCTCCGGCACGGTGGCCAGGTCGAACACCGGCAGCAGGTGCACATCGGTCAGGCCCGCGTCGCTGAGCGCGCGCAGGTGGCGCATGCCGGCCGAGCCGGACTGCGTGAAGGCCAGGTACTTGCCGCGCAGGGCGGCGGGCACGCTGCGGTCGTCGCGCGAGAAGTCGCGCACGTGCAGCTCGTAGACGACCATGTCGGTCGGCGTCTTCACGCGCTCGGGAATGCGGCTGTCCGACCAGCCGCGCGGCTGCAGGCGAGGCTCGGACAGATCGGCGACGTAGCTGCGCGCGGAGTCCGCGGACAGGCTCACCGAATAGGGATCGGTCACGAGGTTGCGCACGCGGCCGACGCCCGGGACGAAGAGCTCGACGAGGTAGCGGTAGTAGGCACCGCTGCGCACCGGGGCCACGGGGGTCGCGCCGGGCGTGCCGGACCTGCGCGTCGTGTCGACGAGCCAGATCCCCGTGCGGTCATCGCGGACCAGCGGCAGGCGCGCACGGGCAGGACTGTCGGCGCTGTCGTAGACGCAGAGCTCGACGCGATCGGCCGTCGGCGCCCACAGCCTGAAGGCAGCGCCGCGCGGCGTCACCGTCACGCCCAGCGAGCGCTCGTCCTCAGCGGCGGCGTAGACCGCGTCGAGCGCGCGTGCCGTCTGCGCGCTGCTCGATCGCCGCACGCGCCCCTGTGCATCCTCGACCGTGATCACCACCTGGCCGCGTTGCAGCTCTCGCGGATCGACGCCGCTGTCCAGCGCGAGGTCGACGCCGCTTCCCAGGTACGCGGCCTGGGCGGCCGTGTCCGCATCCAGCGGCTCGCGTGCCACGTCGACGACCGACAGCGGAACGCTCTCATCGCTCCCGGTCACGCGGCCGCCGATCAGGTTCAACCGTCCTTGCGCCGAACGGTGCAGATGGACGACCTCGCCGGCCGCAAGCACCAGCCCGGGCCAACGCAGGCGGCGCGCATCGAGCCACACGGGTTGCGGCGCCGCCCCCGCATCGGCACCGACGACCCAACCGGCCAACTGCGGCGTCAGCACCGTCTCCGGCCCGGACTGGCAGGCGCCCAGCGGCGCATCGCCGGCGGCGACGGCCATCGGCACTCCGGCAACGGCGCACAGCAGCAGCGCCGCCAGAGGCGGCCAGGGACGGGACAAGGTCGAGCGGACGCCCATCGGATCTCCATCGAGGTGTTGTTGTTCCGCCGGATCCGCCTTCCTCAGCGGTGGCGTTCGCGACTGCAGTCGATGGTAGCAAAACTACATACTCAAACGATGAGGACTTCCCTTCACCGGTCATACCTTCTATGCTGCGGCGCGACGCGTTTCGGAAGCCGATTCCGGCGGCACGCAATATTTGTACTTTTGCTACACATAGAGAACAAGACCAGGAGTTCGCGAGATGACTCGTCGCCTCATCCCCATGGCCACGATGCTGGCCGCCGCGATGTCCGCGCCGACGGTGGGCGCCGCGCCGGTGGACCTCTCGCCCGTGAAGGAGGTGCGCGGACGCAGCACGCTGTCCGAGGGCTGGCAGCACGGCGCCTTCATCGAGATCTTCGTGCGCGGCTTCCAGGACAGCGACGGCGACGGCATCGGCGACCTGCGCGGCGTGACTCAACGGCTGGACTACCTGAAGTACCTCGGCGTCAAGGGCATCTGGCTGATGCCGATCACCGCCAGCGCCGATCGCGACCACGGCTACGCGACGACCGACTACCGCGCCATCGAGCCGCAGTACGGCACCCTGGCCGACTTCGACGAGCTGATCCGCGAGGCCCACAAGCGCGGCATCGGCGTCGTCATGGACTACGTGATCAACCACAGCGCGCGCGAGCATCCGCTGTTCCGTGCGGCGGCGGCCGATCCGGCGAGTCCGTGGCGCGACTGGTTCGTCTGGACCTCGCAGCCGCTCGGCGAGCTGAAGGACTGGGACATCTGGGGCAAGACGCCGTGGTACCTGCCGGGCGAGGACGTGCCGGAGGTTCCTGAAGGCGCCAGCGCACCGCCCAAGCCGGAATCGACGGCCCAGTCGCCGGCCGGCTCGCCGCGCTACTTCGCGGTGTTCGGTCCGCACATGCCGGACTACAACATGCGCAACCCGGCGGTGGTGAAGTACCACGCGGACAGCCTGCGCTTCTGGCTCAACCGCGGGCTGGACGGCTACCGCCTGGATGCCGTGCCGCACCTGATCGAGAACAGCGCGAAGGACTGGAACGACCAGCCGGAGAGCCGCGCGCTGACCGGCGACTTCACGCGGCTGATCAAGCGTTACCCGCATCGCTTCGTCGTCTGCGAGGCCACGGCCGAGCCCAAGGTCTACACCCGCGACGACATCTGCGGCAGCGCGTTCGCCTTCGGGCTGGAACGCGCGGTGATCGACGCGGCCAAGGGTGGCGACGGCTCGGCCGAGGCGGTGGCCAAGGTCGCGCGCTTCTTCACCGAAGCGCCGCTGTCCATGGCCACGATGCTGAGCAATCACGACATCTTCGCGGGCAAGCGGGCCTGGGACCAGTTCGACGGCGACGAGGCGCGCTACAGGCTGGCCGCCGCGACCTACCTGCTGCTGCCGGGCACGCCGTTCATCTACTACGGCGAGGAGATCGGCCAGGCGGGCGTGGCCGGACTGCCGGGCGACGCGCCGCTGCGCGCCCCGATGAGCTGGACGGCGACGCCTGCCGGCTTCTCGACGGGCACGCCGTTCCGGCCGGCCTCGCCCAACATCGCCACGCACAACGCGCAGGCGCAGGCGGCCGATCCCGGCTCGCTGCTGAATTTCTACAGGGCGATGCTGGCGCTGCGCAACAGCCAGCCGGCGATCGCGCGCGGCCGCTACGAGGCGCCCCTCGCGCAGGGTCAGGTGTTGAGCTTCCAGCGCGTGCACGAAGGCCAGCGCGTGCTCGTTGTCATCAACTACGGCCGCGCCGCCGCCGAGGTCGCGTTGCCCGGTCTGCCGACGAAGGCGCGCCTGCACCCGTTGTATCCGCGGACCCCGACGTCACCGGCCGCCCAGGATGCTCGTGGCCGACTCACGCTCACCGCCGCCCCCTTGTCCGTGCAGGTCTTCCGCCTTCGCTGAAGGGCGTGCACGATGTCGACCTTCGCCCCCCTCGCCTCCTTGGCCTCCTTTGCCTCCTTCGCCTTAAGCCTCCTCGTCATGACCCACGCCCCCGCCGCCGCCGCGACGGCCGCTTCCGCTGCATCCACCTCCACCGCCCCGGTGACGCTCGCCCACGTCGAGCCGCCGGATTGGTGGGTCGGCATGAAGTCCCCCGACCTGCAGGTGATGCTGCACGGTGCCGGCATCGGCGCCTTGGCGGCTGAACTCGCCCCGGCCCCCGGCGTGACGCTGGTCGGCACGCGGCGCGGCGACAGCCCCAACTACCTGTTCGTCGATCTGCGGATCGAGCCGTCGGCCAGGCCGGGCACGCTGACGCTGCGCCTGAAGCGCGACGGTCAGGTCGTCGTCGAGCATCCCTACGTGCTGCGCGCGCGCGCGGCGGGCTCGGCGCAACGCGAGAGCTTCGGCCCGAAGGATGCGATCTACCTGGTGGTGCCGGACCGCTTCGCCAACGGCGATCCGTCCAATGACGTCGTGCCGGGCCTGGCGGAAGGTCTGCACCGGGAGGACCCGGGCGGCCGCCACGGCGGCGACCTCGCGGGCCTGACGGCCCACCTCGACTACATCGCCGCAATGGGCTTCACGATGCTGTGGCCGACGCCCGTGTCGGTGAACGACAGCCCGAAGTGGAGCTACCACGGCTACGGCGCGACGGACTTCTACCAGGTCGATCCGCGCTTCGGCAGCAACGCCGACTACGTGCGGCTCGGCGCCGAAGCCAAACGCCACGGCATCGGCCTCATCCAGGACATCGTGCTGAACCACATCGGCGTGCACCACTGGTGGATGGCCGACCTGCCGACGGCCGACTGGGTCAACACCTGGCCCCAGTACACCGAAACGCACCACGCGCGCATGTCGCTGCAGGATCCCTACGCCGCGCCCAGCGACCGCAAGCGCTTCAGCGACGGCTGGTTCAGCCCCGGCATGCCCGACCTCAACCAGCGCCAGCCGCTGGTGGCGACCTACCTGACGCAGATGAGCCTGTGGTGGATCGAGACCGCCGACCTGGCCGGCGTGCGCACCGACACCTACAGCTACTCAGACAAGGACTTCCTGGCCGCCTGGTCGCGCCGCCTCAAGGACGAATACCCGAAGCTGAACATCGTCGGCGAGGAATGGAGCCCGCATCCGGCGGTGGTGTCCTACTGGCAGGCCGGCAAGCACAACCACGACGGCTACGTGTCGTCGCTGCCCAGCCTGATGGACTTCCCGCTGCAGGAGGCGATGCTGGCCGGGCTCAACCAGCAGGACGCGCACGACGGCGGCTTCATGAAGCTCTACGAGGCGCTGGCCCACGACTTCGTCTATCCGGATCCGGCCAATCTGGTGCTGTTCGAGGGCAACCACGACACGCCGCGCGTCTACAGCGTGCTGCACGACGACCTCGAGCTGACGAAGATGGCATGGGCCTACCTGTCCTTCGTGCGGCGGATCCCGCAGTTCTTCTATGGCTCCGAAATCCTGATGACCAGCCCGCGCCATCGTGACGACGGCGCGGTGCGGGCGGACTTCCCCGGCGGCTGGGCCGGCGACGCGGTCAACGCCTTCACCGGCGCGGGCTTGGGCGAGCGCCAGGCCGGCGCGCAGGCGTGGTTGAAGCGGCTGCTGAACTGGCGCAAGGCCGAGCGGCTGGTGCACGACGGCGCGCTGATGCAGTACGCGCCGCTGGCGGAGAGCTACGTGCTGTTCCGCCATGACGCGGCGAAGGGCCTGGGCGGCAGGCGTCTCATGCTGGCGATGAGCAAGGCGAAGGAAGCGCGCGAGCTGGACCTGACGCGTTTCCCGGAGATGCTGCGCGACGGCGACACGGCGGTGGACGTGATGACCGGCGAGCGCAGGACGCTGGGCAAGACGCTCACGCTGCCCGCAAGGTCGGTGACCTTGCTGTCGATCGAGTAGGCGGCTGAGCGCGCACGCCCCGTCCGGGGCGCGAGGCGCGCCTCCTCACACGTAGCAGCTGCACCCCATCGCGCCCCAGAACGCCTGCGCCGACGTCGCATCGCGCGCCGCGCTGGCGACCGCCGTGTGGTCATGGCCGTGCACGCCACAGCCGCTCGCGCAGGCGCACTGCGCGGCGTACTGGTAGCGGCGCTCGGCGTCGCTCAACGACGAGGCCATCGACGACTTTCGCGCCTGGTAGCCGCCGTAGGTCTTCACCGGCGACCAGTCCGGCATCGCGGGCGGCAGGGCCGGCGCGAGCGACGCATAGGCGCCGCTGCCGTGCACCGGCTTGCCCGCCACCACCGTCAGCACGGAGGTGATGTCCTGAATCTGGTCCTCGGGCACGGTCAGGAAGTCGCGGTCCAGCACTGCCAGGTCGCCGAAGGCGCCCGGCTTCAGCACGCCCTTCTTGCCGGTCTCACGCGAGAACCAGGCGCCGTCGGCGGTCATCAGCCGAAGCGCGGCGACGCGGTCCAGCCGCCGTTCCTCGGGATACAGCAGCGTGCCGCCGATCGTGCGGCCCGAGACCAGCCAGTACAGCGCCTGCCACGGGTTGTAGCTGTTGACCCGCGTCGCGTCGGTGCCCAGCGAGACGGGAATGCCCATCTCCAGCATGCGCTTGACCGGCGGCGTCTCTGCCGTCGCCTTCAGCCCGTAGCGACGGATGAAGTACTCGCCCTGCATCGACATCCGGTTCTGCA
The DNA here is from genome assembly GCA_946886855.1 of uncultured Roseateles sp. The sequence goes on from CAMPJJ010000002.1 coordinate 103,655, forward strand.
CCGCGATGCCCCCGCCCAGGCGCTTGATGCGCTCGAGGTTCTGCGGCGTCACCGTCTCGCAATGGTCGAAGAACCAGCCGAGCTTGTCGATCGGATGGTCGCGGTGGACCTTCTCGAACACGTCCAGGCTGCGCGAGACCGTCTCGTTGTAGGTCGCGTGCATGCGCCACGGCCAGCCGTTGCCGGCGAGGAAACGCACCACGCCCTCCAGGTCGTTCTCCATCGCCGCCGGCATCTCGGGGCGCGGCTGGAGGAAGTCCTCGAAGTCCGCCGCGCTGAAGGCCAGCATCTCGCCCGCGCCGTTGAGCTTGTAGAAATCGCTGCCGTCGCCGGGCCTGCCCATCTTCGCCCAGCGCTGGAAGTCCGCCAGCTCCTGCTTCGCCTTCTGCGGGAACAGGTTGTAGGCGATGCGCACCGTGAGCCGGTTCTCCTTGGCGAGCTTGTCGATGATCGCGTAGTCGTCCGGGTAGTTCTGGAAGCCGCCGCCCGCGTCGCCGACCGAGGTCACGCCGAGCCGGTTCTCCTCGCGCAAGAAGTGCAGCGTCGAGTTGAGCTGCTGCTCGGGATCGAGCTTGGGTCCGAGGTTCAGCGTGTTGTAGAGGATGAAGGCGTTGGGCTCGGCAAGCAGCAGGCCGGTCGGTTCGCCGCGCGCGTCGCGTTCGATGATGGCGCCGGCTGGTTGCGGCGTGTCCTTCGTGTAACCGACCGCGCGCAAGGCCGCGCGGTTCAGGAAGGCCTGGTTGTAGAGGTTGAGCACGAACACCGGCGTGTCCGGCGCGGCGGCGTTGAGTTCGGCGATCGTCGGCATGCGCCGTTCGTCGAACTGGAACTCGTTCCAGCCGCCGACCACCCGCACCCATTGCGGCGCCGGCGTGCGCGCGGCCTGGTCCTTGAGCATCTGCAGCGCCGCGCCCAGCGAGCGCACGCCGTCCCAGCGCAGCTCCATGTTGAAGTTGAGCCCGCCCCGGATGATGTGCATGTGGGAGTCGGTAAGCCCCGGGATCACGCGGCGCTTCTCGACGTCGACGACCCGCGTCTTCGCGCCGGCGAGCTTCGCGATCTCCGCGTCCGGTCCGACGGCCATGACCACGCCGTCACGCAGCGCGATCGCGGTGGCCTCCGGCCTCGCCGGATCCATCGTCATGATGCGGCCGTTGCGCAGGATCAGGTCGGGCGCGCCGCCCTGCCCCGACTGCGCGAGCACCGGTCCCGCCATCACGCTGATCCCGAGCGCGGCCGCCGCCTCCATGAAGTCGCGACGGTTGCCCTGCGGCGCGTCTTCGCGGCCGCTGCGGATCAGGTCGGTGAACATGGCGAACTCCAGTCGATGGGGACCGGCCGATTCTTCGCCTGATCGTCGCGACTGACCTCTCCCAAAAAGGGGGGACACCAATGGGGGATGCGAACCCTACGTCGAGGTGATTGCGACAGACGCCGTCGGCCGAATACGCTGCGAGTCCAAGGAGTCGATCATGAAATCACCACGCGAATTGCATGAGAAGTACGGCATTCCCTGCGTTGAGCGGACCAAGACCTACCCACCCAAAAAGCTTCCGCGACCTGGGGAGGAGAATCTGCCGCCCGACCAGCCCAGCCCGGCGTTGATGGCTGCAGCCAAGGAGATCATGGCCACGCATCGCGACGTGCTGCGTGCCCTGGCGAAGCGTTGAGCAATGCTGCGCGACATCGATGTCGTGAAGTTTCACGACGCCATCCTGCTGGACGAAGGGGGACTGCCCGGATGGCGCGGTCCTGGAACGCTGGAAGGTGCCCTGTCACGCGTCGACTTCCGCATTCAGTTCATGGGCATGGGGGATGTCTTCGAGAGATTGCCGCCATGTATGCCGTCGCCATTGCTCGAGGCCATGCCTTCAACGATGGCAACAAGCGGACGGCGCTTGTGAGCGCTCTTACGTACCTCAAGGACAACGGGATCGAGTTGCGGCGAAGCGATGAACTGGAAGATGTGATGGTCGAAGTCGCGCAGGGACTGCTCGGCGAGAAGGACCTCGCGCAAGTCTTCCTCGCGTTGCATCCAACGAGCCACGCTCAAGGAGTGAAGTGAACAGCGATGGAGGCGTCCTCCCGGTGCCTCCATCGCGTTGACCACGCGCGATACGGTCGATCAAGGCCTATCGCGCTTCGGCACCCGCGTCTCGATGGACTTCACCTGGTACTTCGGCTCGAAGCGGCAGGTCTGGCCCAGCTTCTCCTTGGCCTTCTCACAGCCGGCGGCGACGGACTCGGGCGTCGGCTTCTTCCCCTGCGTGGCCCAGGTCGTCAGCGCCTCCATCAGCGCCGCGTAGGTCGGGTCGCTAAGGTAGCTGTGATCCCTGTCGCCGGTGAAGGTCTGCACCAGCGCATCGCCGCGTCCCGCTGCGGCCATCGTGCGGCCAAAGCTCTCCTGCAGCTCGACCATCGCCGTCGGGTCGTGGATCGCGTGGACCGTCAGCACCGGCACCGGGATCCTCCCGCCCAGGTCGGCGTCGGCGGACAAGGTCGCCACGGCCTTCGCATCGGCCTTGTAGCGCAGCACGCCGGCGTTCAGCGCCGCGTCGTCGCTGGAACCCGCATACACCGCGCCGACGTTGCCGAACGGGCTCGCGCCGCCGGTGCGCTTCTGCGCGATGTCCTGGAAGTGCCAGGTCGCCCAGTTCAGATGCGACTGGATGCTGCGCTCCGGGATGTGGATCACGTCGACGATGGTCTTGATCTTCGCCGACTGTTCCAGCGTCCGCTCTGCCGCCGGCTTGTTCAGGCCCAGGCAGTCGTCGACGCGCTTGGCGAGGTCGGCCTGCTTCAAGGGCGAGTCCGCCGGCAGTCCGATGTTGAGCGGGTATTGCGGCTCGCTCGGCAGCGGGTGGTTGTGGCACAGGTACTGGTAGACGACGCGCAGGTCCAGCCGGAAGTCGTAGCTCCGCGTCCCGCCGCCCAGCACGCCCGAGGTCAGCAGCACCGCGTCGTAAGGCTTGCCGTCGGCGAACAGCTCCGCACCTTTCGCCGCGACGCTGGCGCCCCAGGACTGGCCGTGCAGGTAGACGTGTTTCGGCTTGGCGACCTTGTCGATGAACAGGCGGCGCAGGCGCTCGTTGTCCTCCGCCGCGGCGCTCACCGCGACGCCGCCCTGCCGATAGCTGGAGGTCGCGAAGGCATAGCCCAGACGCGGCATGATCGTCCAGCGCTCGACGTCCTCGGTCACGCGCTTGATCGTGGGCGCGCCGAGGAAGGGCCCGCCGTGCGCATGCACGACGAGGTCGCCGTTCCACTGCCTGGGCATCACGATCATGTAGATCGCGCCGGCGCTGTCCGTGCCCGACAGGCAGCTCGCGCCGTCGCCGACGCCGGACGGACAGGCCGTCGGCGTCGGCGCGGCTTCACGCGCCATGTCGAAGCCCGGCGCCTGCGGCTTCTTCGCCACGGCGACGGGCGCGCAGCCCGCCAGGCCAAGAACGCCCAGCGCCATTGCGGCCGCGGCCGCCATCGTCGCCGTGCGCACGGCCGGTCGCCACGCGCCGCTGCCGGCCCCTTGTGTCATCAGCATCCTCATCCCCTTCTTTCCCTTCAGGCATCACGCCCAGACCGCGGTGGCGGTCATGCAGGCACTGCGGGCATCGCGCCCCCGACCGGCAGCCGCTCCTGGCGACCGCGGCGCATCATCCACAGCAGACCCAGCCCCAGGCCTGCCAGCGCGAACGAGGCCGGCTCCGGCACCGCCGCGGCGAAGCCGAGCTGGTCGCTCGCCACGCGCTGCAACAGCAGCGCCTGCGCCGCGCTGATGCCGAGGTCGCGCGCGGCGATCTCGTTCAGGCCCAGCACCGCCGGGTCCAGGCCGGTGATCGTGCCGAACAGCGTCAGCGCGCTCAGGTAGGACCCGTACTTGCTCGCATGGGTGCCGTCGTCGAACCACAGGTCGAGCAGCCCGTCCGTGGCCGCCGTGGAGGCATACATGTCGGGCGTCGCGACGCCCGCCGCGATCGCGCGCATGAAGGCCTCGCCCACCGGCGCGACGCCCTTGACGCCGCCCGAGCCGTCCGCGCCCGCCATCAGCGCGGCATTCGCGTAGGCCTGCTTGAGGTCGTCGGTCATCGCCTGCAGCGTCGGATAGAAAGACGGCGCCGGCTGCCCCGTCGGCGACACCTCGCCGGTGTTCTCGTCGGTGACCGTCGTGCTGGGCGCGTTGACCAGGTTGGGCCGCGCCCAGGTCTGGTACAGGTAGACGTCGGCCTTCGCGTTGGCGTTGGCGTTCGCCGGCACGTTGCGCAGCAGCGAGCAGGTGCCCGTCGACGCGCCGGTGATCTCGGCGCACTTCGCGTTCGTGCCGCCGATCAGGTCGCGCTCCCGGTAGCTCAGCGCGTTGCCCTGGTGGATCCAGTTCTCGATCAGGTTGGTGTAGGTGCTGAAGTAGGCCGGGTTGGAGGCCAGGCCCGGCTGCCTGGTCAGCGGCTCGTCGCTCTGCTCCTGCAGCACCACCTTGTCCCAGGCCTGCGAGCCGATGTTGCCGCGCAGGTCCCAGCCGGCGTTGTTGGTGTTGAGGAACTGGCCGCGCAGCGAGGCCGCGTTGCGCGCCGAGATCGAGACGTCGTAGTCCAGCCCGACCTGCACGGTGAACTGCTTGAAGAGGCCCGCGATGCCGCCCCAGGGATGAGGCTCGAAGCTGTTGGCGCCGCTGGGATTGCTGGCGTACATCGCCGCCGTCAGGTCGTGGACGTTGGCGGCGTTGTAGCTCATCACCGGATCGACGCGTCCGAAGGTGTAGCTGTTGCCGACGAAGAGGATCTTGGTCGCCTCGGCGTGGGCGCCCAGCGGCGCGAACGCCGCGAGGCCCGCCAGGGCGGTCAAGGCGAGCACGACCGCGCGGGTCCGGCTCAGGGGGTGGGAGAGCATGGTGGTCGACATGGTCGTGCTCCTTCGTTGCTGCTGGTTGAAGCCGAGGTGAGGCGGATGTCCGACGGACGCCGCAGGGACGTCCGTCGGCGGTCAGGCCGAGGTCAGGTCCGGATCGGAGGTCGGTCAGAAGTTGTGGCGCACGCCGGCCTCGAAGCCGCCGCTGTCGCCGCCGGGCTGCGTCGTCGCGAGACCGACGTTGAAACGCGTGCCGCGGGCCTTGTTGTCCACCTTCGCGAGGTTGGTGTACAGCGCCGTCCGCTTGGACAGGTCGTGGACATACCCGATCGCGATATGCGTGGCGTCGCTGGCGACGTTCTTCGCCTTCAGCCAGGTGTAGGCGAAGCGCAGCTCGCCCTGCGGCCACACCTGCCACTGCGTGCCCAGCATGGTGGCGGTCGTGCGGGTGATGCCGACCTCGTTGCGGCCCCACAGCGCCATCAGCCTGGCCGGGCCCCACTGGTAGGACATGCCCACGTTGCTCTGCGTGTAGTCGCCGGTGGCGTAGCGCGTCTTGGAGATCGCGGCCGAGCCGTTGAAGGTCTCGTTGCGCCAGCCGATGCGCACGCCGGTCAACTGGCCGTCCTTGCGCGTCGGGCCCGCCCCCTGCTCGCCCAGCGCCAGCATCGCGTGGCCGTAGAAGCCGTTGATGCCCGAGGGCGTGAAATAGCCGATCGAGTTGGACGCCCGCACGTTGGTGCGCGCCGTCGTGCCGTTGGCGGGCACCGGGTAGTACATGATCCCGGAGCTGCCCACGCCGTTCGTCCCGAACGGATGCATGGACGTGGTCAGGTTGCCGAAGGACGGCACGTAGTCGCGGCCCAGGCGCAGCTCGCCCCAGTCGGCCGACGAGATCTGCACCGTCGCACGCCGCCCCCAGGTCAGGCCGCCGCTCACCGAGTCCTTGTTGTTGGTGCTGGTGGCGCCGCTGGTGCCGTCGTCGACGGACACCGCCGACTCCAGCCAGAAGCCGACCTTCAGCCCGCCGCCCAGGTCCTCGGTGCCGCGCACGCCGAAGCGGCTGGAGGTGTTGCCGTCGCTGTTCACGAGGTAGCGCGTGTCGCTGCCGCTGGCCTTCAGCGCCTGCACGCCGATGTCGAGCAGGCCGAACACCTGCACGCTGCTGCCGCTCTGCGCGTGCGCGACGCCGGCTGCTCCCACCGCGGTGGCAGCCAGGACCAGCGCCCGGGGCGTGTTCCACGCGCTCCTCGTATGTCGTGTCGTCTTCATCAACGTTGTCTCCGTCGGGTTGTTGTAGGTATCCGGGCCGGACCTTAGTGACCGCCCTCCATAGCGTCAAATACACTGATCCGCAGAGTCCGAGACGTTTTGAATATGGGACGTACGTAGCTTCCGCAGAGGAAAGCCGCGACGAGCCCGAGGACCAGGAGACAACGCAGACATGGACCTCCGACATCTGCGCTACTTCGTGACGGTCGCGGAGACCGGCCACATGACGCGCGCCGCGGCGCTGCTCGGGATGCAGCAGCCGCCGCTGAGCCAGCAGATCAAGACGCTGGAACAGGAGCTGGGCATCGCCCTGCTGCACCGCCATCCGAAGGGCGTGAGCCTGACCGACGGCGGCCGCCAGTTCCTGGACGAGGCGCGCCGGCTGCTGCGCGATTACAACGACATGCGCGACCGCATGGACCGGCTGGCCGGCGGCCAGCACGGGCTGCTGGCGATCGGCTTCACGAGCTCGGCGGCGGCGCATGCGTTCACGCCGGCGGTGTTGCGCGCCTGCCGCGGCGAGCATCCCGGCATCGCGCTGACGATGACCGAGAACCACGCCGCCGGTCTGATCGAGGCGGTCGTGAAGTCGCGGCTGCATTGCGGCTTCCTGCGCGTGCCGGTGGCGCAGCCCGAGGGCGTCAGCTTCGAGACGCTGCTCACCGAGCCCGCGTTGCTGGCGCTGCCGCTGGACCACCGGCTCGCGACCGTGCCGCGCGCCGGGTCGACGCCGGTCCCGCTGGCGGAGCTGGAGGACGAGGACCTGATCCTCGTGCGCCGCCCCGGCGCGCCCGGCCTCTACGCCAACCTGCTGGCGCTGTGCGAGCGCGATGGCGTCAAGCCGCGCAGCTTCGTGGAGGTCGAGCGGATGATGATGAACCTGAACCTGGTGGCGGCCGGGGCGGGCATCACGGTCGTGCCGGCCTCGATGCGCGGCGTGCATGCGCATTCGATCGTGTTCCGGCCGCTGGAGAAACATGCGCGGCTGGAGGCGCCGCTGACGATCGCGTACCGCTCGCACGATCAGGAAGGGCCGACGGCGACCTTCCTGGCGCTGGCCCGGCGCATCGCGATGGAGCACCGCGATGCATAGGCGCGACCTGCTGAAAGCCGGCATCGTCGCAGCGGGCCTGGCCCGCGTGGCGCAGGCGCAGACGACGGGCACCGCAGCCGAATCGTGGCCGACACGCCCCCTCCATCTCATCGTCGCCTACCCGCCCGGCGGCGTCAGCGACGAGACCGCGCGCGCGCTCGCACAGCACATGGGCACCCGGCTGAAGGTGCCGGTGATCGTCGAGAACCGCGCCGGCGCGGGCGGCCTGACCGCGCTGGAGTCGCTCGCGCGCGCGGCGCCGGACGGCCACACGCTGGCCTACTGCGCGATCTCGCCCCTGGTGTTCGCGCCGGCCGGCGCTTCGCTCTCCGCGACGGCGCCGGAGGTGGCGCCCGTCGTCGGCATCATGGACACGCCGGTGCTGGTGCTCGCGCATCCGTCGTTCAAGCCGAAGGACTTCGCCGCGATGCTCGCCGCCGCGCGCGCCGCGCCGGGTCGCCTGCGCTGGGCAACCTCGGGTCACGCGACCGTCGGGCACATGGTGCTGGCGCAGGTGCGCGCCGCGGCGCGCGTGGACATCATCCACGTGCCCTACAAGGGCGGCGGCCAGCAATTGACCGATGCGATCGGCGGGCAGTTCGAGCTGCTGTCCTCGAACGTCGCGTCGCAGCAGCTGCAGTTCGTGCGGCAGGGCAAGCTCAAGGCGCTGGCGATCGGCTCGCCGGTGCGGCTGCCGGTGCTGCCCGAGGTGCCGACCTTGGCCGAGCTGGGATTCCCCGACGCGAACCTGGTCTCGACCTTCGGCCTGTTCGCGCCTCGCGGGGTGCCTGAAGACCGGCTGCGACTGATCAATGCGGTGATCAACGAGGCGCTGCGGCTGCCCGAGATCCGCTCCAGGATCCTCGACGTCAGCAACCTGCCGACCGGTGGCTCGTCAGCAGACTTCGCCGCGCGCATCGCGAAGGAACGGGACCGCGCGCTGCGCGCGCCGGCGGATTGAGGCGGGGGCATTCCACCTGCCTCGATTCAGCGCTTGGCCGCCAGGGCATGAGGCTGTCGGACCTTCGGTCCTCCAGCGCTCGCGGGCGTCGCCCAGTCCACCGGACTGGGCTCGGTCCCGCTCTCCCCGGCCGGCAAGCGTCCAAACCTCACGCCCTGCCGTCCCTGCACCACCGAGGACTCAGGAGACACCGCTGCGTGCGACGACTTCCTCGGCGATCGCCAGCGCGCTCGTGAGACCGGGTGACTCGATGCCCATCAGGTTCACCAGACCCGGTACGCCGTGCTGCGCGGGACCGTCGATGCGGAAGTCCGGCGCGGGCTCGTGCGGCGCATGGATCTTCGGCCGCACGCCGCTGTACGCAGGCTGCAGCGCGCCGTCCGGCAGCGCGGGCCAGTAGCGGCGCACGTCGTCGTAGAACACGTCGGCGCGGGCGGGATCGACGGCGTAGTCGATGTCTTCGGGGTTCTCGACGTCCAGCCACTGCGCATCAGGTCCGAAGCGCGCCTGACCGCCAAGGTCCAGCGTGAGGTGAACGCCCAGCCACGCGTCCTGCGGCATCGGGTACACGAGCCGCGAGAACGGCGCCCGCCCCTGCAGCGCGAAATAGCAGCCCTTGCTGAAGCGCGCCGTCGGCGGCGTAGGCAGACCCTCGATCGCGGCGGCGAGGATTGGCGCCTGCAACCCGGTTGCGTTGACGACGATGCGGGCGCCAAGTGTCATGTCGTCGGTGTGAATCACGTGTCCGGCGCCGTCGCGGCGCACCGCGGTCACCGCCGCGCCGAAGGCGACCGCACCGCCGTGCCGCTCCAGATCGCCCTGCAACGAGAGCATCAGCCCGTGGCTGTCGACGATGCCGGTCGACGGCGAGAGCAACGCGGCCTCGCATCGCAGCTGGGGCTCGAGCGCGAGAGCTTCCTCGCGCGTGAGCCAGCGCAGGTCGTCGACGCCGTTCGCAGCGGCTTTCGCCTGCAGCGCGCGCAGTCCTGGCAGTTGTTCCACCGACGTCGCGACGACGAGCTTGCCGCAGCGGCGATGCGGCACGCCGTGGGATTCGCAGTGCGCGTAGAGCAGCTGTTTGCCGCGCACGCACAGGCGCGCCTTCAACGATCCCGCCGGGTAGTAGAGCCCGGCGTGGATGACCTCGCTGTTGCGCGAGCTCACACCGGTGCCGATGGCGAGCTCGCGTTCGAGCACCAGCGTTTCCAGACCGCGCATCGCCAGCGCCCGGCCGACCGCGAGGCCGACGACGCCGGCCCCGATCACCACCGCATCGACTTGATCCATGCGGGCGATTGTGACCAGCCTTGTCCGTCTCGTGCGGGCTCCGTCGACGATCAGGCGCGCAGGTCCGCGAGCGCGTGCGAATGCCGGAGCCCGAAGACACTAACAGCGGCCGCGTCGTGGCTGAACTCGCCAGCGGCAAGCCTGTGCGCGAGGGTCTCCAGATCCAGCGTCAGGAATTCGCTGACCTCGCCGTCGCCGTTGCGCGGCGAGAAGCCGGCGGGCAGCTGAAGGCTGAAGACGTGCAGCACTTCGTCGTGAAGGCCCTCCACTTCCATGCGCGTGCTGCGCAGCGCCCCGCGCGCCTGCACCGCGGCGCTGATCGCCATGGGCACAGCCGCCTCCTCGAGCAACTCGCGGCGCGCACAGTCGACCAGGTCCTCATCGGCGGTCAGCCCGCCGGCGGCGAGGTTGTCCAGCTTGCCCGGATCGGTCGCCTTCGACAGCGCGCGCCGACCGCACACGAGCCGCGCGCCCGGCAGGAAGCCGTTGATGTGCACCGCGCGGCTCATCAGCCCGAAGAAGCGGAAGGCGGCGCGCTCCAGGCGGAACAGGACTTCGCCGCGCTCGACGCAGGGATCTTCGACGGGCCGCTCGCAGGCGTAACGCTCGCCGCGCCAGCCGGTGATGGCGCCGCGCTCCTTCAACGCGAGCGCGACATCGCCGATGTGCCGGGAACGGGCCTCGACATCGAGCGCCTCAGCGTCCCAGCACAGCGCGCCATCACGGCGCTCCAGTTCGGGCCAGACCTCGCCGAGCAAGACCTGGCGCATCGGATGCACCCGACCGATCGTGAGGTCGCCCAATCGCAGCGGAATGAGTCCGTCCGGCACCGGCTGACTCGCGAGTTGCAGACAGCGCGGAATGATGGCGACGAGCGAGGGCGGCAGCAGCGAAGGCATGCGCAGATTCTCTCCGGGTCGCGCCAAGAAAAAACCCCGCCAACTTGCGTTGACGGGGTTGATCTGGTGGGCGGTGCAGGGTTCGAACCTGCGACCCCTGCCGTGTGAAGGCAGTGCTCTACCGCTGAGCTAACCGCCCGGTCTTGTCGTCCGCCACCGCTGCCAAGCTCATTGCTTCGCTGCCGTTTTGGATGTCCGGGAAAGTCGAAGATTATGCCATGAGAATTTGACGCGATTCAAGCAGTGTTTGGCACGCGGCCCTTCAAGCGGCCACCGGCACCTGCCAGATGCGCTTGCCGCCGCTGGCCTTGTCGAGGTCCACCAGCGCCTTCTCATGCAAGGCCAGCTCCTCGGCCGTCGGCGCGATCACCGGCAGGTCGAAGGCGCTGAAGTCGATGGCCACGACTTCCAGCTGACCACCCTCGCCCGACGACGACGCGTTGTCGTCGATGACGAGCGAGTCCTGACCCCGCGTCAGCCGGATGAAGACCTCCGCCAGCAGCTCCGCGTCCTTCACCGCGCCGTGCAGGCCGCGGTTGCTGTTGTCGACCTCCAGCCGGCGGCACAGCGCGTCCAGCGAATTCGCCTTGCCCGGGAACATGTCCCGCGCCATCAGCAGCGTGTCGCGCACGCTCTCCACGCATTCGTGCAGCGGCGCCTTGCCGCAGCGCTTGAGTTCGGCGTTGATGAAGCCGACGTCGAAGGCCGCGTTGTGCGCGATCAGCTCCGCGTCGCGGATGAACGCGAGGAACTCCTCGACGATCTCCGCGAACTTGGGCTTGTCGGACAGGAACTCGGCGCTCAGCCCGTGGACGCGGAACGCCTCCTCGGGCATGTCGCGTTCGGGGTTCAGGTAGAAGTGCAGATGGCGGCCCGTCAGCTGACGGTTGACCATCTCCACGCAGCCGATGTCGACGACGCGGTCGCCCGATTCAGGATTCAGGCCGGTGGTTTCGGTGTCGAAGAAGATCTGACGCATGTCGGTCTCGAAGGGATGTCGCCCCGCTCAGCGGGTCGCGGGCGCCGCCCGCAGACGTGCCGCACGCCGATAGCCCCACAGCATCATGAGGATGCCGGCGACGATCATCGGCGCGCTCAGCCATTGGCCCTGGCTCAGGTGCAGCGGCTGCTTGTCGAGCGTGAGGAAACTGTCGGGCTCGCGGAAGTACTCGGCGACGAAACGGGCCACGCCGTAGCCGACCAGGAACAGCCCCGACACCGCCGCCATCGGCCGCGGCTTGCGCGCGAACAGCCACAGCACGATGAACAGCAGCACGCCCTCGCCCAGGAACTGGTACAGCTGCGACGGGTGGCGCGGCGTCAGCACGGCGTCATGCGCCTGCGGGAAGACCATGGCCCACGGCAGGCCGGGATCGGCGGCACGGCCCCACAGCTCACCGTTGATGAAGTTGCCCAGACGACCCGCGGCCAACCCGGGCGGCACGCACGGCGCGACGATGTCGCCGACCTCGAGGAAGTGGAAACCCCGCCGCCAGGCGAAGACGGCCAGCGCGACCAGCACCCCCAGCAGCCCGCCGTGGAAGGACATGCCGCCCTGCCACACCGCCAGGATCTCGCCCGGATGGCTCAGGTAGTAGCCCGGCTTGTAGAAGAACACGTAGCCCAGCCGACCGCCCAGCACCACGCCGAGCACGCCGTAGAACAGCAGGTCATCGATGTCGCGGCGGGTCCAGCCGCGCGCCGCGTTCCAGGGCTTGCGGACCATGCGGTTGCCCAGCCACAGGAAGAGCCCGAAGGCCGTCAGGTACATCAGCCCGTACCAATGGATCGGCCATCCGAAGATGTTGATGGCGACAGGGTCGAACTGGGGATGGACCAACATGGAGAGAGCTTTACCGCGTCGAGAAGGCGCGAATCATAAAGCTGGGCGTCAGTTCCCCAGCGCGGCGAGCTGCTTGCGGCAGTCCTCGATGTCGCCGTGGCTGCCGCGGCGGTTGTCGATGCAACGCTGCAGCGCGGCGCGCGCGCCGGTCTTGTCGCCCTTGCCCGCCAGCGCGCTGCCCAGTCGCCGGTCCAGCCCCAGCTGCTCGGCGCCCTGCAGGGTCCGGGCACGCTCGAAGGCAGCCACCGCCTTGTCGTACTGGCCCAGCGCGTCATACGCACGACCCAGGCCATAGGCGCCCATCGCCTGGTGGGGCTGGCTCTTGAGCAGCTCCTCGAACCAGGGCACCGCCCGCTCCTTCTGGTCGCCGAAGAACAGGTTGCGGCCGTAGTCGCTCCACAGCACGCGCTGCTCCAGCAGCAGCTCGGGCCGCTGCGTGCGCACCGCGCGCAGCGCCTTCTCCATCGCCGGCCAATCCTTCCTGGACGCCGCCACCCGCGCGCGCATGAGACCCAGCTGCGCCGGGTCCTTCACCTCCTGCTCGAGCGCGCGCGCCTTGGATTCCCCGCCGCCGACGAAGCTCGGCAGGGCCAGGTAGTACTGCTGCAGCGCGCTGCGCGGCTCGGGCGCGTCGGGCAGCAGCGTCATCGCGCGCTGCGCCAGTTCGCTCACCCGGCCCAGCGAGCCCAGCGCCTTGAACTTGCTGCCGCCCCGCGCCTGCATGACCAGGGCCAGCGCCAGCGCGTAATGGCAGGCGCCTTCATCGGGCGCGCGCTGCACGCATTGCTCCAGGCGCTGGATGTTCTGCTTCAGGACCGCGCCGTCCACCAGGTCCAGTTGCGCCAGCGCCAGCGCGGCCACCGCCTGCGCGTCGTCCGGATCGGCCTTCACGCGCTGCGCGGCCAGTTTCTCCAGATCGTCGGCGCGGCCGGCGTCCAGCAGGGCTTGCAGCTCGGTGTCCTTCAGCACGGCGGCCTCGGCCGCGGTCGCGAAGGCCACGCTCATGAGCATCGACAAACCGGTCACGACGCAGATCGCACCGATCAGGCGTCGCCAGGTGCCGCGGCGGCCGGCGGCGTCGTTCTTGCGGGGAGCTTTCACGGGGGAAGATCCTTTCATGGACAGATGGTCGCAGAACTCCGCCGGGCCTGCAGGCCGGTCACGGAACTTCATGCGGCTTCACGCCCGGCAACAAGCAGGCCGGGCCTGTCCGCGCCGACCGCCCGCACGGAGGGTCACGCCTTGACTTCCACCTGCCCGCGGACATGGTCGACGAACCGGTGCACCACCGGCGACGCGTCGCGGCGCCAGATCAGGCTGGTATCGCAGGCCGGCACGCGCGCCGACGGCCACGGCCGGTAGCGCACGCCGGGCCGCTGCAGCGCGCAGACCGACTGCGGCACCCAGGCCACGCCCATGCCCGCCGACACCAGGTTGACGATGGTCTGCATCTGGATGGCCTCCTGCGCGATGTGCGGCGTGGCGCCGTGCGCCCGGTAGAAACCCAGCAGGGCATCGAAGAGCGACGGCGCGATCTCCCTGGGGAACACGACCAGCGGCTCGCGCAGCACCTCCTCCAGCGACGGACTGCGGCGCCGCGCCAGTGCCCAGTCCTCCGCGTGCGCCAGCACCAGCGGCTCGGTCGACACGGTCAGGCACTCGAAGCCCGGGGGCTCCGCGCCGGGCGCGTGGATCGCGAAACCGGCGTCGAGCTCGCCCGTCTCGAAGCCGCGCAGCTGGACGTCGAGCGTCGCCTCGCGCAGGGCGAGTTGCACCTCCGGCAGCGCCTCGCGGAACAGCCGCAGCCAGCGCGGCATGTCGCCGTAACCGACGGTCGACACGAAGCCCAGGCTCAGGCGCCCGGCCTCGCCGCTGGCCGCCGCGCGCACGCGGGCGGGCACCTGGTCCGCCTGCTCCACCAGGCGGGTCGACGCCGCCACGAGCGCCACCCCAGCCGCTGTCAGCGCGACCGTCCTGCGGCCGCGTTCCAGCAACTGGACGCCGAGTTGCGCCTCCAGCTTCTGCACGGCCAGGCTGAGCGGCGGCTGCGTCATGTGCAGCCGTTCGGCGGCGCGGCCGAAGTGGAGTTCCTCGGCCAGCACCAGGAACTGCCGCAGGGGACGGAGCTCGATCATCGATACATCGCATGAATCAAAACGCCGCCAACTATATATTGGACCCGCAGGAAGGCCAGACGCATACTCAGCCGCTCCAAGCCCCGCTCGCCAGGACGACACCATGACCGATCCGAAGAACAACGCCGCCCACGGCCCAGCAGCCGCCCCCCACGACGACGCGCCCAACCGCCGTTCGAAGCACATCACCGAAGGCGTCGCGCGCGCGCCCAACCGCTCGATGTACTACGGCATGGGCTACGAGGAAGGCGACTTCGGCAAGCCGATGATCGGCGTGGCCAATGGCCACTCGACGATCACGCCGTGCAACTCCGGCCTGCAGAAGCTGGCCGACGCCGCGGTCATCGGCCTGAAGGCGGCGGGCGCGAACGCGCAGCTGTTCGGCACGCCGACCATCTCCGACGGCATGGCCATGGGCACCGAGGGCATGAAGTACTCGCTGGTCTCGCGCGAGGTCATCGCCGACTGCGTCGAGACCTGCGTGGGCGGCCAGTGGCTGGACGGCGTGATGGTGATCGGCGGCTGCGACAAGAACATGCCCGGCGGCATGATGGGCATGCTGCGCGCCAACGTGCCGGCGATCTACATCTACGGCGGCACCATCAAGCCGGGCCATTACAAGGGCCAGGACCTCAACATCGTCAGCGTCTTCGAGGCGGTCGGCCAGTTCAGCGCCGGCAAGATGAGCGAAGAGGACTTCTGCCAGATCGAGAAGCGCGCCATCCCCGGCAGCGGCTCCTGCGGCGGCATGTACACCGCCAACACGATGAGCTCGGCGTTCGAGGCGCTGGGCATGTCGCTGCCCTACTCGTCGAGCATGTCCAACGTGGAGGACGAGGTCGTCGAGAACACCAAACGCGCCGCCGACTACCTGGTCGCCGCCGTCAAGGCCGACCTGAAGCCGCGCGACATCGTGACGAAGAAGGCCATCGAGAACGCCGTCGCGGTGATCATGGCCACCGGCGGCTCAACCAACGCGGTGCTGCACTTCCTGGCGATCGCGCACGCGGCCGAGGTGGACTGGACCATCGACGATTTCGAGCGCATGCGCACCAAGATCCCCGTGCTGTGCGACCTCAAGCCCAGTGGTCGTTTCCTGGCCGTGGACCTGCACAAGGCCGGCGGCATCCCCGCCGTCATGAAGCAGCTGCTGAAGGCCGGCCTGCTGCACGGCGACTGCATCACGATCACCGGCAAGACCGTCGCCGAGAACCTCGCCGACGTGCCGGACCTGTCGCCCGACCAGCAGGTGATCCGCGCCGTGGCCGATCCCATCTACGCGCAGGGCCACCTGGCCATCCTGAAGGGCAACCTGTCGCCCGAGGGCTGCGTGGCCAAGATCACCGGCCTCAAGAACCCGGTCATCACCGGCCCGGCGCGCGTCTTCGACGACGAGCAGTCCGCGCTCGCGGCCATCATGGCCAACCAGATCAAGGCCGGCGACGTGATGGTGCTGCGCTACCTGGGTCCCAAGGGCGGGCCGGGCATGCCGGAGATGCTGGCGCCCACCGGCGCGCTGATCGGCCAGGGCCTGGGCGAAAGCGTCGGCCTGATCACCGACGGCCGCTTCTCGGGCGGCACCTGGGGCATGGTCGTCGGGCACGTCGCGCCGGAAGCCTATGAGGGTGGCACGATCGCGCTGGTGCAGGAAGGCGATTCGATCACCATCGACGCGCTGCAGCTGCTGCTGCAGCTCAACGTCGACGATGCGGAACTGGCGCGCCGCAAGGCGGCCTGGACGAAACCCGCGCCGCGCTACACGCGGGGCGTGCTGGCGAAGTTCGCCAAGAACGCCTCGAGCGCCAGCTCGGGCGCGGTGCTCGACAAGTTCGAGTGAGGGGTCGGCGCCGGTCGCGAGGCCGGCGCAGCGCCGAGGATCAACGCTTCTTGCGCGTCTTGTCGCCCTGCCCGATGGCGTCGAGCTGACGCTGCCGGCGCGCTTCCTTCTTCTCGTCCATCTTGTCCATTTCCCGCTTCTTGGTGTAACCCGTCTTGTCGGCGAATTCCCACCACACGATGGCCACCGGGAAGGGCGACAAGACCCACCACCAGCTCAGCGTTTCAAACGGGCCCACACTGGCCAGCTTGAGCAGAATCAACAAGACACCGATCACCATCAACCACATCGTCGTTCTCCTCGTGCGCACCCGGTCGGCGCGTCCCCCACCACTACAATCGCGCGAGCCCGGACGCTCCCGGCCGCCCGTCGACCTGCGTCGCGACCCGTCGTGCCGTCACGTCGCGGCGGCGACTGTCACGGCGGCGATTGTGGCGCCATTCGGAGACCGGACCCCACCTGAAAGGATGCCATGAGAAACGCCTTGTTCATCTCCGCGGCCCTCGCCGCCACCTTGAGCGCGCCCAGCGCCTTCGCCAGCCCCGAGCTGGCGCAGAAGAAGAACTGCATGGCCTGCCATGCCGTCGACAAGAAGCTGGTCGGTCCCGCCTACAAGGACGTCGCGGCCAAGTACGCCGGCGACAAGGACGCCGTGAAGAAGCTGTCCGAGAAGATCATCAAGGGCGGCTCCGGCGTCTGGGGGCCGGTGCCGATGCCGGCCAACACGCAGGTCAACCCCGCGGAAGCCGAGCAACTCGCCAAGTGGATCCTGACGACGAAGTGACCCGGGGCGGGGCGTGCGGCAAGTCCCGCACGTCGCCCGCTGCGCCAAGCATCGAGGCCCTCCGGGGCCTTTTCCTTTTTCAGGCCACGAGCTTGAACAGCTCGTCGCGCCGCCGCTCGTCCAGGTGACGGCTCTCGCGGGCGAGGTTGACGGCCTTGGCCACCGTCGCGAGCTCGAGCACCGACTCGTCGATCCTGTAGCCGCCGCGCCCCTGCATCCAGCGCAGCACGTCCCACAGGTGCCAGACCGAGGACGAGTTGCCTTCGTGGATCGGCGACGGAAAGCTCATCGGGTGCGTCAGCATCAGCTTGCGCATGTTCTGGCGGGACACGCCCACCAGCGTCGCCACGTCGGTCAGGCCGACCATGTCGGGGCCCGCCTCGATCAGGCGCGCGCCGGGGATGGCCTTGCGGACCTCGCGCAGCGCGCCCAGCAGGGCCTGGTCGGCCCGCTCGGCGGCGCGGGCGAAGCTCAGCATCAACCGGCCGCGCAGGCCCACGGCGACCCGCGCGTCCTTGCAGCCGACGGACGCCAGCCGTTGCTTCAAGGGCTCTTCCTCGCAGTCCTGCGGCGGCATCTGGTACTTGAGCATGAACGAATATTCCACAAACGACTCCTTCTGTGAGGGGGGCGTCCGGCGCGCCGTGTCGCCCGAGCGCCGCCAAGATCGCGGGGACCGCTCCTGGCGGAACGGAGCCGGGATTCTTCGTCCGGGGCCGCCCAGGTTCCACAACCCGTGGGAGTGTGGATGCCGCCTCCCCTGCCACGAGAAGGTCAGCCGGTCCCGCACTTCCTGCCGTCCAGGCGGTTGTCACATTGCGCCTGCGCAAGAAAAAGCCCCGCGACAGCGGGGCTCGGGGGTGTTCTCAGAGGAGGAACGCTCAAGGAACCGATGACAACGCGGGTGGCACGTGCCTCCCGCGCGGGGCCCGGCCGGCGTTCTCAGTAGGCCTGTCCCAGCTGTTCCAGGATCGCGGGATTCTCCAGGGTCGACGTGTCCTGCGTCACCGTCTCGCCCTTCGCGACCGAGCGCAGCAGCCGCCGCATGATCTTGCCGCTGCGCGTCTTGGGCAGGTTGTCGCCGAAGCGGATGTCCTTGGGCTTGGCGATCGGACCGATCTCCTTGGCCACCCAGTCCCGCAGCTGCTTGGCGATGGCCTTGGCCTCGTCGCCGCTGGGCCGCGCACGCTTGAGCACGACGAAGGCGCAGATCGCCTCGCCGGTGGTGTCGTCCGGACGGCCCACGACCGCGGCCTCCGCGACAAGCTCGGTGCAACTGACCAGCGCGGACTCGATCTCCATCGTGCCCATGCGGTGGCCCGACACGTTCAGCACGTCGTCGA